>NZ_JBSFNS010000048.1:0-62719 GCF_053587275.1 Amycolatopsis sp. NPDC003676 | reverse complement strand
GGGCCCGCCCCGCGGATTTGCGGCGCCACGCGGTGGTGGGGCCGCCGACGTCGTCCCGTCAGATGAGCGCGACCCGGCTCTGGATCAAGCCGACCACTGCCTCGACGGTGCCCGCACTGTTCAGTTCGTCATCGGTGACCCGCGTGCCCCACTCGTCCTGAATGGCCATGGCCAGTTCGACGACATCGAGAGAGTCGAGCCCCAGTTCCTCCAGCGTCGCCTCCGGGACGATTTTCGCCGGGGCGATCTCGTACTTGCTCGTCATGATTTCTTTTATTTTGTCGTACATCGCGGAAACTCCTCCAGAAGGACAGCGGTCAACGCTTCGGCAGTGCGGTGATGTCGGGCCAGACGAGAGTGGTCGCTCCCCAGGCGAGCCCGCCGCCGAAGGCCGTGAGCAGCACCCGGTGGCCGGGCCGCAGGTCGCCGGCGGCGGCCGACTCGGTGAGCAGCAGAGGGATCGAGGCCGCGGCCGTGTTGCCGACCTCGGCGATATTGGCGAGGTGCCGTTCTGCCCCGATGCCGAGCCGGGCGCCCACTGCCGCGGAAATGCGGGCGTTGGCTTGGTGCGGCACGAACCGGTCGACGTCGGCGGCGGTCCAGCCTCGGTGCCGCAGCGCCGTGTCCGCGGCGGCGGTCATCCGTTCCACGGCGTGCCGGTATACCTCGCCGCCTTTCATCCGGAAATAGAAATCGGCGGGATCGGCGGGAACGCCGGTGGAGCGCTGGTGCGAGCCGCCGGCCGGAATCATGATCAGGTCGCCGTTCCCGCCGTCGCTCCCCAGCACGCACGGGGCGACGGCGCCCGGCTCGCCGGAATCGCCCGCGCGCAGGACGGCGGCCGCGGCGGCGTCCCCGAAAATAGCGCGGGTCGTGCGATCGTCCGGGTCAAGAATGGTCGAGTAGGTCTCAGCTCCGATCAGCAGCACCCGCTCGGCGACTCCGGACGCGATCAACCCGCTCGAGACGGCCAGCCCGTACACGAACCCGGAGCAGACGGCTGCGACGTCGAAGGCCGCGACGCCGGTCATGCCCAGCCGGGCCGCGACCGCGGGCGCGGTGGCGGGCAGGTGGTGGTCCGGGGTGCTGGTCACCACCACGACCGCGTCGATCCCGCCGTCGGGTGCGGCGCTGAGCGCCAGCTGGCCGGCATCGACCGCGAGATCGCTGGTGGCGACGTCCCGGCCGGCCCACCGGCGTGCGCCGACGCCGGTGCGGCTCCGGATCCACTCGTCGGAGGTGTCCATGCGGGCGGCGAGCTCGGCATTGGTCACCACGTTCGGCGGCAGCGAGGAACCCAGCCCTTCGAGGACGGCGACCCGGCCGGTCATGGCTGCCGCGGCTCATGAGCAGTGACAACGCTTCCTTGACGCCGGTGAACGGAAACTCCAGCCATCACCACTCTGATCTCCCCACAAAGGTCGCTTGGCACATCCCGTCGACGCCACAACGGCAGCCCGGGATGCTGAACGGCTTCTGACTCCGCGGCCGCGATACTGGCCATCCGTGCTGGATCCGCCGGAAAGCCGCGTTGTCCTCCCGGCGGACACGCGTGCGGCAAGTACGCACAGTTTGCGACTGACGCCCCATTCCCCGTCCCGCGACGGTTTTCCGCACCTCGACAGCCGACATCGGGCCCGGCGCGGCATCTGCCCGAATGGTTCAACGCTAGCCGTGGAATCGACGTGCGTTCCAGAACGTTCGACCGGTGATAACGGCGGGCTGAAAGGCGCCCCGAACGGGTAGCTGGTCGGGGCACAGCTGCTCAGCGGCGGTCATGGGCGGGCCCGTCGCCGGGACCTGATCGTGAAGTGCACCCGATGGCCGAGTTCCTGCGCTGAAACAGCGAGCCTGCGTCGTCTGTGCGGGATGCCAGTCCGCCCGCTCTTCGCCCCGGCGCACGAAGGCCAGGCCGTCTTCGCACCGGTCGGGAGCGGCCGCGGCTTGGCGGCCGCTCCCTTCCGATCAGCGCGCCCTAGCCGGTTCCAACCGGCAGACCCCGTCCTCGCAGGTCCGCTCCAACCGGCCCCGCGACAGGGTCTGCGCCAGCCCGATCGCCCAGCACGTCGGGCATCCCCGCAGGGCCAGCACGCCCAGTGGCAATGCGAGCAGGCTGATCCACCCGACGACCGGGGCCAGTGCGATCGCCGCGGCGATCAGGCCGAATCCGGCGAACCCGCGGGCGAGATGAACCGACAGGGACTTGCTGGCGTACGACGTGCTCATCGGCCTTCCTCCGGGAGATCCAGGCAAGCGCGGACGGCAGCGCGGGCGCGGTGCAGCCGCGACTTCATCGCCGCGGTGCTCAAGCCCAGCGACTTGGCGACGGTCTTGCCCGGCAGTCCCTGGATGTCGCGCATGATCAGCACGCCGCGCTGGTCGTCGGGCAGCGACGCGATGGCGGCGGACAGGCGTTCGACCTCCAGCCTGCTCAGCACGTCGTCCTCGGCGGACGGGCCCGCGGTGTCCGGGATTGGTTCGTCGCGTTGCACCAAGGCCCGCGCCCGGCGCAGGCATTCGTTGCGCACGATGCGGAACATCCACGACGCGAGCGCGGCCGTCGCGCGCAGGGTTCCGATCTTGCGGAACAGGACGATCATCGCCTCCTGCGCCGCGTCCTCGGCGTCCTGGCTGCTCGCGCACAACGAGAACGCGAACCGCCGGACGTGCGGGTACGCGCCGGAGACCAGCACGGCGATCGACGCCTCGTCGCCGCGCTGCGCCGCCAGGACGAGCTGGTCGGCCGGCCACGACTCAGCCACGCTTCGACCTGCCGCGCGCTCGCAGGAAGACCACGCAGCTGCACACCAGAACCGCCACGACCACTGCCGCGACAATGACTACGGTCATCGAACCTCCTTCGACGCGTCGGCCTTGTGGCCGCACATCCATAAGAGCGATCGGCCCGGCGAAAGGATTCAGCCCCGCGAAGATCGGCGGCTGTGCTAACTTAGCCGTGCGCCCCGTATGGGCCTACGCATGGAGGTAGCGGCTAACCAGCCAGCACAGAGACCGGGCTCTCCGTCTCTCGCAGTTCCGCGGATCCGTCAGCCGGATCGCTGCGCCATGCCTGTGCCCGCGGGGTCTTTTCGCGTCCTGTCCTGTGCTCGATGCCTCCTTTCCGGAAACAACCGAAAGGAATTGTGTGAGCAACGATTTTCACCGCCGGCTGATTGCCGAGTTCCGCGCGAATCGCGGTGCGTTGAGCGGCATGTTCGAGGGGTGGTCCCTGGCGGTGCTGACGACGACCGGCGCGAAGAGCGGCCTGAACCGGGAGGTGCTGCTCGGCTACCTGCAGATCGACGGCAACGGCGTGGTCGTCGCGTCGGCGAACGGGGCGGACCGGAATCCCGCCTGGTACCACAACATTCGGCGGAATCCGAGGGTGACCGTCGAGACCGGCAGCGAGACGTATCAGGCGATGGCGGCTATTCCGCGGGGAGCCGCGTACGGGAAGCTTTTCGCGCAAGTGGTCGCCGAGGCTCCGGGATACGGCGAATATCAGGCGAAGACGACCCGAGAGATTCCGGTGGTCGTATTGCATCGGATCGACGAGCGCGTCAAAGGCATGGGGGATTGGCTCGTCGAAGTGCACCAATGGTTCCGCAACGAGTTGCGGACGCTGCGCGAGCAGGCGGACAACCTGGCCAACGGCAGCGCGACGGCGATCGTCCGGCCGAAACCGGACTTGGCTCAGGAGATGCGGACGCACTGTCTCAGCTTCTGCGCCGCGCTGCGCCGTCATCACGTCGGCGAGGACTCGGTGGTGTTCCCCTCGCTGGCCGAGCAGTTCCCGGCGCTCGCCCCGGCGATCGCGCAGCTCGCCGAGCAGCATCACGTGGTGGCGCGGCTCCAGGTATCGATCCGGGAACTGGTCGACGGCTTCGTCCCGGGCGAATCCGACCCGGAGAAGCTGCGGACCGAGCTGGAGCGCCTCGTCGGCGAACTGGAGGCGCACTTCGACTTCGAGGAGCGGGCCGTGGTGACCGCGCTCAACGCGACGGCCGCGGCGCCGCCGACGGCCTGAGCGAAGACCTGCGCTTTTCGAGTGTCCAGTGTGGACCCGGCCCCGCCGCGAAGGCGGGTTCCGGGCTAATCCGGGAGAAATGTGCGGCGGGGGTCCGCGACGCGGCCGGGAGCGCGTCGAGAATGGTTCAGACCACCCAGATGGTCGAAGACGGGACGTCCTGCGCATTTCGGAGCGGATCGCATTGGGGGCAAAGGAAATCGGCGAGTCGGCGCAGAGCTTGTGCCCGAACGGCGGTTGGGGCGGGTTCGCCCGCGGCCGGTGACCCGCGCGGGGGAGCTGAAACGGCTGCGGGCCCGCTGGGCCGTTCGGTGTAGGTAGTGGGAAACTTGACTACTGGGGGTAATTTCCGTTGCCGAGTCAGCGTGACCCATCGTGACATTCCCGTTATCTTCCCGGTGCTTCCTGACAGGGAAGACTCGCAGGCTGTGGCTGGAAAATCTCTGTAACGCCGCCCGCTGACCACCCGATACCTTGGCGAGTGTCACACCTTCGGCGGCAGTGGGCCGAACCGTCTCATGATCACTGATTGTGATTGACGGTCCTGACTCAGTGTGCCGGTGGCGATCAGGTCCGGGGAGCTTGCGTAGCGCGGGAGGACTGATGGAAGAACCGGTGCGGCCATGGCCCGCGGACGGCGTTTCGCTGCCGCAGGTCGACCTTCGGGCGGTCCCCGCACCGCCGGTCGACGTGGCGGCCCGTACTGCCGACGACCGGCTCGACCCGGCGACGGTGTGCCCGGCGGAAGGGGATCCGCCGAAAACGCACGCCGCGGAATGGGAGAAACGGTACCGCCGGACCGTGATCGCGTCGGATCTCGTCGCGGCCTGCGCGGTGATCGCGATCAGCGCGTTCATCATCGACCGCGTCGCTCCGCACGACATGCACGCGTTCGGCACCGCGTTCGCGATCCTGTGCGCCCTTCCGGTCAGCCGGGCCTGGAGCGCTCGGGTGCTGGGGGAGGGCCCGGAGGAGTACCGGACGCTGGGCCGGGCGCTGATCACCGCGGCCGTGCTGGTCGCATTCGGCGGACTGTTGTTCGGTGCGCTCGAAGTGCAGCCCTGGGTGTTTTTCGTAGTCCCCGCTGTCGCATTAGTGCTGTTTCCCCAGCGATATGTGCTCCGGCAGATTCTGCACCGGAGACGGCGGCACGGGCTGTGCCTGCTGCCGGTGATGGCGGCGGGCGACGCCGAGACCGTCGCCGACCTCATCAAGCGGACCCGGACCGAAGCGCACGTCGGGTGGCGGGTCGAAGCGGTCTGCACGTCCACCGGGCACGGCGAGATCGAGGGCGTTCCGGTCGTCGGGCGGCTCGAAGAGCTTTCCCGGCATGTGCGCCGCGGCGGATACCGGGTCGTCGCGATCACGGCCGACCAGTACTGGAATCCGGAGCGGCTGCAGCGGCTCGCCTGGGATCTCGAAGGCACGTCGTCGGAAATGGTCGTCGCGCCGATGCTGATGGAGGTCGCCGGGCCGCGGCTGAACGTCAGCGGAGTGCTGGGCATGCCGCTGCTGCGGGTCACCGCGCCCGCGTTCACCGGCGGACGCCGTTTCGTCAAGGAGGTCGTCGACCGCTGCGGCGCGGCGTTGCTGCTCGCGCTGTTCTCGCCGCTGCTGCTGGCGATCGCGGTAGCGGTGAAGGCGGGCGACCGCGGTCCGGTGATCTACCGGCAGCGGCGCATCGGCAAGGACGGCGAAGCCTTCACGATGCTCAAATTCCGCACCATGGTCGTGAACGCGCACCTGATCCGGCACGACCTGGAGACGGCGAACGAAGGCGCGGGACCGCTGTTCAAGATGAAGAAGGACCCGCGCGTCACGAAGGTCGGCGGGCTGCTGCGCCGGTACTCGCTGGACGAACTGCCGCAGCTGTTCAACGTCGTCGCCGGACGGATGTCGTTGGTCGGACCGCGGCCGCCGCTGCCGGAGGAGACGGCGACGTACGCCCCGGCCGCGCGCCGCAGGCTGCTGGTGAAGCCTGGGCTGACCGGGCTGTGGCAGGTGAGCGGGCGCAGCGATCTGTCGTGGGAGGAGAGCATCCGGCTCGACCTCCGCTACGTCGAGGACTGGTCGCTCGCTCTCGATCTGGTGATCCTCTGGAAGACCTTCCGCGCCGTGCTGGCCGGGCAGGGCGCCTACTGACCTGCACGGATTCCGCTGACGACGGCCGCCGGTCCATCAGGGCCGGCGGCCGTCGTCCGTGCGCTGAGTCACAACCGCGCCGGACGAGAAATAGTCAAGCGTTCAACCATGTTGGTGCCGTGCGTAGGCGACAGCACGGGAAGGAACGCCGAACCGATGACTACTTTCGCAGAGTCCCAGCAGCTGCAGGTGCCCGCCGAGGTGCAGGACCTGCTGTTCCGCGAAGCGCGCACGGCCAACAACTTCAGCTCGGAGCCGGTGACCGACGAGCAGGTCCGCGCGATCTACGACCTCGTCAAGTGGGCCCCGACCTCGATGAACACCCAGCCGCTGCGCGCGCTGGTGATCCGCAGCGACGAGGCGAAGCAGCGCCTGCTGCCGCACATGGCCGAGGGCAACCGCGCCAAGACCGAGGCCGCGCCGCTGACCGTCATCCTGGCCGCGGACGTGGACTTCCACGAGAACATCCCGCAGATCTTCCCGCACAACCCCGGCGTGAAGGACAACTTCGCCGACGAGTCCGGCCGCGTCGAGTTCTCCAAGCTGAACTCGCTGCTGCAGGTCGGCTACTTCATCATCGGCGTGCGCGCCGCCGGACTGGCCGCGGGCCCGATGACCGGCTTCGACGCCGCTGGCGTGGACAAGGAGTTCTTCTCCGGCAACAACTGGCGCTCGCTCGTCGTGGTGAACGTCGGCAAGCCGGGCGAGAACCCGTGGTTCGACCGCCTGCCGCGGCTCGACTTCGACCAGGTCGTCGACACGCTCTGACCCTTCTTTCGCCGCCGGAAGGCCGCCCCGCATGCCAGGGGCGGCCTTCCGGCGTCCGCGGGCAGTGTTGGCTGACGGCGGTCGAATCGGGTTTGTCGCCGCCGACTAGCATCATCGGAAGCCGTTTCAGTCACTTCTCCCGAAGGAGCCCGATCGTGTCCCAACCGTCGTCAGTAGCCGCCGTACCCGCCCCGCGCGTGGTGGTGCCGGCGGGCACTACGGCGGGCGCCGCGGTGCGCGAAGCCGGGCTGCCCACCAAGGGCCCGGACACGATCGTCGTCGTCCGCGACGCCGACGGGAAACTGCGCGACCTCGCGTGGGCCCCGGAAGCCGAGGTCTCGGTCGAAGCGGTCGCGGCGAACACCGAGGACGGCCGCAGCGTGATCCGGCACTCCGCCGCGCACGTGCTCGCCCAGGCCGTGCAGCAGGAATTCCCGGAGGCCAAGCTCGGCATCGGCCCGCCGGTGCGCGACGGTTTCTACTACGACTTCGCCGTCGAAAAGCCGTTCACGCCCGAGGATCTGCAGAAGCTCGAGAAGCGGATGAAGCAGATCGTCAAGGGCGCGCAGCAGTTCTCGCGCCGCGTCTTCGCCTCGACTGACGAGGCGAAGGAAGAGCTGAAAAACGAGCCGTTCAAGCTCGAACTGGTGGACATCAAGTCCGATGTGGACACCACCGAGGTGATGGAGGTGGGCGGCGGAGAGCTGACTATCTACGACAACCTCGACCCGCGCACCAAGGAACGCGTGTGGAGCGACCTCTGCCGCGGCCCGCACGTGCCCACCACCAAGTTCATCCCGGCCTTCAAGCTCACCCGCGTGGCCGCGGCGTACTGGCGCGGCAACGAGAAAAACCCGCAGCTGCAACGGATCTACGGCACCGCGTGGGAATCGGCCGAGGCGCAGGACGCCCACCTCGAGCGCATCGCCGAGGCGGAGCGCCGCGACCACCGCAAGCTCGGCGCGGAGCTGGACCTGTTCTCCTTCCCCGAGGAGATCGGCTCCGGGCTGCCGGTGTTCCACCCCAAGGGCGGCATCATCCGCCGCGAGCTGGAGAACTACTCGCGCCGCAGGCACGAGGAGGCCGGCTACGAGTTCGTGAACACGCCGCACATCTCCAAGGGCGACCTGTTCCACACCTCCGGGCACCTGCCGTACTACGCGGACACCATGTTCCCGCCGGTGCAGTTCGAGGAAGAGGACTACTACCTCAAGGCCATGAACTGCCCGATGCACAACCTGATCTTCCGCTCGCGCGGGCGGTCCTACCGCGAACTGCCGCTGCGGCTGTTCGAATTCGGCACCGTCTACCGCTACGAGAAGTCCGGCGTCGTGCACGGCCTCACCCGCGTGCGCGGCCTGACGATGGACGACTCGCACATCTACTGCACCAAGGAGCAGATGCCGTCCGAGCTGCGGTCGCTGCTCAAGTTCGTGCTGGACCTGCTGGCCGACTACGGCCTGTCCGACTTCTACCTCGAACTGTCCACCCGCGGGGACTCGGACAAGTTCATCGGCGAGGACTGGGAGTGGGAGGAGGCCACCGAGACGCTGCGCCAGGCCGCCGTCGACTCCGGGCTCGAACTGGTGCCGGACCCGGGCGGCGCGGCCTTCTACGGCCCGAAGATCTCGGTGCAGGCGAAGGACGCCATCGGCCGCACCTGGCAGATGTCGACCATCCAGCTGGACTTCAACCAGAACAAGCGCTTCGGCCTGGAGTACACCGCGTCCGACGGCAGCCGCCAGCGGCCGATCATGATCCACCGCGCGCTGTTCGGGTCGATTGAGCGGTTCTTCGGCGTGCTGACCGAGCACTACGCGGGCGCGTTCCCGGCGTGGCTGTCGCCGGTGCAGACGGTCGCCATCCCGATCACCGCCGACCAGGTCGAGTACCTGCGCGGCGTGGAGAAGGCGTTGCGCGCCAAGGGGATCCGCGTCGAGGTCGACGCGAGCGACGACCGGATGCAGAAGAAGATCCGCACGCACACCACGCAGAAGGTGCCGTTCCTGCTGCTGGCCGGCGCGAAGGACGCGGAGGCGGGCGCGGTGTCGTTCCGGTTCCGCGACGGCGGCCAGATCAACGGCGTCCCGGTGGAGCAGGCCGTCGAGGCGATCGCCGAATGGGTCGCCCGCCGGGAGAACGCGTCGCCGTCGGCCGAGGCCGTGGAGAAGATCCTGAAGTGACCGAGCCGGAACTCGTCGAACAGGACGGGGTCGGGGTCCCGGACGCGCTGCAGCGGCTGTGGACCCCGCACCGGATGGCCTACATCCGCGGCCAGGACAAGCCGGACGGCGACGAGTCCGACGGCTGCCCGTTCTGCCGCCTGCCCGGGCTCGGCGACGACAAGCGCGCGCTGATCGTGGCCCGCGGCGAGACCGTGTTCGCGGTGCTGAACCTGTACCCGTACAACCCGGGCCACCTGATGGTGGTCCCGTACCGGCACGTCGCGGACTACCCGGACCTCACGCCCGAGGAGACGCGCGAGCTGGCGGAGTTCACGCAGCACGCGATGGGCGTGATCCGGGCGGTGTCGGCGGCGCACGGGTTCAACATCGGGATGAACCAGGGCGTGATCGCCGGGGCGGGCATCGCCGCGCACCTGCACCAGCACCTGGTGCCGCGCTGGGGCGGCGACGCGAACTTCATGCCGGTGATCGGGCACACCAAGGTGCTGCCGCAGCTGCTCGGCGAAACCCGCGACCTGCTCGCGGGCGCGTGGTGAGGCCCGTCGCGCGGCGGTAATTGAGTGCTCAACCAGCGTATGATGACGATATGTCCGAACCACGCTGGCTGAACGACGAAGAGCAGCGGGTCTGGCGCTCCTACGCCCAGGCCAGCTCGCTGCTGCACGCCCACCTCGAAGGACAGCTGCAGCACGAGTCGGGCATGCCGCACACGTACTACGAGGTGCTCGTCGCGCTGTCCGAAGCGGACGGACGGCGGCTGCGGATGAGCGAACTCGCGTCGGTGCGCGGTTCGTCGCGCAGCCGGCTCTCGCACGCGGTGGCGCGGCTGGAGGCCAAGGGCTGGGTCCAGCGCGAGTCGTGCCCCACGGACAAGCGCGGGTCGTGGGCGGTGCTCACCGAGGCTGGGTTCGCCGCTTTGAAGGAGGCCGCGCCCGGGCACGTCGAGGCGGTCCGGGAGACGCTGTTCGACCAGTTGAGCGCCGAGCAGGTGCGCCAGCTCGGCGAGATTTCCGAGGCGATCCTGGCCGGGCTGCGGCCCAAGTGCCAGGCGGTCCGGGAAGCCGAAGAGGCCGCGGAATTCGCCGCGCCGGTCGTCGAACTGCCGAAATCCGGCTGACGTTCCGGCGGGTCGCGGGCGGGCACGTCCGGTCCGGTGAGCGGGGTCGATAGGCTTTCGTCGCCCACCCGCCCCCGAATCAGGTGCACAGACGAGGAAGATGCTCAACATTTTCGCCCGTGCCTCGGTCTCCCGCGTGACGGACCCGATCGGCGCCACCCTGGTCCGCGCCGGACTGACCCCGAACGCGATGACCGTGCTCGGCACCGCGGGCGCCGTCGCGTGCGCACTGGTTTTCTTCCCGCAGGGCATGCTGCTGTGGGGCACGTTCACCGTGTGGGGCTTCGCGATGCTCGACCTGCTCGACGGCGCGATGGCCCGCGCCCGCGGGTACGGCACGCCGTTCGGCGCGGTGCTCGACGCGACCTGCGACCGGCTGGTCGACGGCGCGCTGTTCGCCGCGATCGCGTGGTGGTGCTTCGTGCAGGACCACAACAACCGGGCCGCGGCCGCCGCGCTGATCTGTCTCGTGCTGGCCCAGGTCATTTCCTACGTGAAGGCGCGCGCCGAAGCGTCCGGTCTCGAAGCCGACGGCGGGCTGGTGGAACGCGCGGAGCGGCTCATCATCGCCCTGGTCGGCACCGGGCTGCACGGCTTGGGCGTGCCTTACACCGTCGAGATCACACTGTGGCTGCTCGCCGTGCTGTCGGTGATCACGCTGCTGCAGCGGGCCGCGGCGGTGGCTAGCGCCGCGCGGGCGGCCGCGGCGAAACAGGCCGACTCATCGGCGGGCGGGGCGCAACCGTGAGCACACTGTCCCAGCGACTCAGCGAGTTCGGCTACGCGACGGGCTGGCGGCTCACGCGGCGGCTGCCGGAGTCGTTCGGGTCGGCGACGTTCGCCTTCGGCGCCGACATGGCGGCCCGGCGCGGCGGCGGGGGAGTGCGGCAGCTGCGCGCGAACCTCGCCCGTGTCGTGCCGCAGGCTGGGGAAGCGGAGCTGGACGAGCTGGTCCGGCGCGCGATGCGGTCGTACGCGCGGTACTGGTTCGAGACGTTCCGGCTCCCGGCGATGGACCACGCGGCGGTCGCGAAGCAGGTGACGGTGACTGGCGCGGAGAACATCGACGCGGCGCTCGCCGAGGGCAACGGCGCGGTGATGACGCTGCCGCACAGCGGGAACTGGGACATCGCGGGCGTCTGGCTCGCCAGCTACGCGGGCACCTTCACCACCGTCGCGGAGCGGCTCAAGCCCGAATCGCTGTACCGCCGGTTCGTGGAGTTCCGGGAATCGCTCGGCTTCGAGATCGTGCCGCTGACCGGCGACAGCGCGGCCATGCGGCTGCTGCTGCGGCGGCTGCGCGAGAACAAGGTGGTGGTCCTGCTGGGGGACCGGGACCTGACGTCGTCCGGGATCCCGGTGCGGTTCTTCGGCGAGCAGACGCACCTGCCGCCCGGCCCGGCGCGGCTCGCCGCGACCACCGGCGCCGCGCTGCTGCCGACCGGCTGCTGGTTCACCGAGGACGGCTGGGAGATCCGGATCCACCCGCGCATCCGCGTCACCGCGCGGGCCGAGGTGCCCGCCGCGACCCAGGCCCTGGCCGACGTGTTCGCCGGCGACATCGCCGCGCATCCGGCCGACTGGCACATGCTGCAGCCGTTCTGGCCCGCCGACGCGGCCGCGACGGCGCTGGAAGAAGCGAGCTGACCCGGGTGGCGCGCGGGTTGAAGATCGGGATCGTGTGCCCGTATTCGTTCGACGTTCCCGGCGGGGTCCAGGGGCACGTGATCGACTTGGCGCGGGCGCTGCTCGAACGCGGGCACCAGGTGTCGGTGCTGGCCCCGGCGGACGAGGACGCGCAGCTGCCGGATTTCGTGCACCCGGCGGGCAAAGCGCTGGGGATCCCGTACAACGGCTCGGTCGCGCGGCTGCAGTTCGGGCCGGTTTCCTACGCCCGGGTGCGACGGTGGATCCGGGACAACGGCTTCGACGTGCTGCACCTGCACGAACCGGCCGCGCCGAGCCTGTCGCTGCTGGCGCTGAAGGTCGCGGACGGGCCGATCGTGGCCACCTTCCACACCGCGACGACGCGCTCGCGGACGCTGGCGGCGTTCCAGCCGGTGCTGCGTCCGCTGCTGGAGAAGATCACCGCGCGGATCGCGGTGTCCGCGCTGGCCAGGCGGGTGCAGGTGGAGCACGCGGGCGGCGACGCGGTCGAGATCCCGAACGGCGTCGATGTCGAGTTCTTTTCCCGGGCGTTGCCGCTGGACGGCTACCCGCGCGCGGGCGGGACGATCGGGTTCGTCGGGCGGTTCACCGAACCGCGCAAAGGCATGGACGTGCTACTGGAGGCCGCGCGTCGGCTGCTGCCGGAGTTCGAAGACCTGCGGCTGCTCGTGGTCGGCCGCGGCGAGCCGGAGCAGCTGCGGCGGATGGCGGGGCCGCAGCTGTGGCCGCACATCGAGCTGCTGGGCCAGGTCGACGACGAGACGAAGGCGCGGGCGCTGCGCAGCGTGGACGTCTACTGCGCGCCGAATACCGGCGGCGAGAGCTTCGGGATGATCCTGACCGAGGCGATGGCCGCGGGCACTCCGGTGCTGGCCAGCGGTCTCGACTCGTTCCGCCGCGTGCTCGACGACGGCCACGCCGGAATGCTCACCACGACCGGCGACCCGGCGTCTCTGGCGGACGGCCTGCGCGAACTGCTGGGCGACCCGGCGCGCCGGGCGTCGCTCGCGGCCGCGGCGGGCGAACGGGTGACGGCGTACGACTGGGCGGTCGTGGTCACTCAGGTGCTGCGGGTGTACGAAACGGCCATCGCGGCGGATCCCCGGCTGGTCGCGGCGGGGGAGCGGGAGCTCGCGTGACGGTGCTGGTGTGGCTGCTCGTGGCGGCGGCCGCGGTCGTGGTGCTCGGCGGGCTGTTCCTGGTGGCGACCGCGAACCGCCTCGACCGCTTGCACGTCCGGACCGACGCCGGCTGGGCTGCCTTGGAGGCTGCTCTCGCGCGGCGGGCCGTGGTAGCGCGAGCGGTCGCTGCCGTACTGCACGACGGTGCCGACCTGCACGCCGCAGCCGCGCGAGCGGAGGGCGCCACGCGGCCGGACCGCGAGGCCGCCGAGAACGAGTTGACGCTGGTCCTGGCCCCGATCGACCGGTCCCGGCTGCCGGTGGTGCTCGCCGAGGAGTTAACGGACGCCGAACACCGGGTCGTCATCGCCCGCCGAGTGCACAACGACGCGGTGCGGGACACGCTGGCGCTGCGGCGCCGCCGGAAGGTGCGGTACTTCAAGCTGGCCGGGACCGCGCCG
The DNA here is from genome assembly GCF_053587275.1 of Amycolatopsis sp. NPDC003676. Lineage (NCBI taxonomy): Bacteria > Bacillati > Actinomycetota > Actinomycetes > Pseudonocardiales > Pseudonocardiaceae > Amycolatopsis > Amycolatopsis sp. NPDC003676. Next base: position 49,229 of record NZ_JBSFNS010000048.1, on the reverse strand, counting down.
CTGCCGGAGTACTTCGAATTCGCCGAACCGGACCTCTGAGGCAGACTGAGGCGCATGACGACCGAACCCGATGCCTGCGCCGTCGCACACGGCGAGGTCGAAGAGGCCCCCGCCGAACGGACTTTGGTGGCGGTGTTCGCCTCGCCGGTGGCCCGGTACCTGCTCCGCTATGCGGCCGATTTGGGTTACCACGCCGTGCTTTTCGAGCCGGACGAGGCGCGGGCGAGCGATGCTCCCGAGGGCGTCGAGGTCCGCACGACCGCGCCCTCCCCGGGGCCGGACGCCGACGTCGTGGTGACTGATCATCACCGGCCGGAGCTTGGGGCGGTCCTGCAGGCCGCACTGGCGGTGCCGACTCGGTGGGTGGGCGTGCTGGGCAATCCTCGGCATCCGGGCCCGCATCTCGAGGCGCTGCGCGCGCTGGGCGTGGCGGAGCCGGACATCGCGCGGGTGCACCGGCCGGTGGGGCTGAACATCGGTTCGCGGACTCCGGCGGAGATCGCGGTGGCGACGCTGGCGGGGTTGGTGGCGGACCGGAACGGGCGGCCGGGCGGGTTCGAATTCTGATCCGGTCGGGTCAGGGCTGCTCGTTCACGACGCCGAAGGGGATGTGCACGCTCGGTACCCGGGTGGTCGTGCTCAGGTGTTTGATCTGATCGTCGAAGAACACGTGCGGCTTCAGCACATCGATGACCGTGCGCTTCTCGATTCCGCCGAGGAAGAACGCTTCGTTCACCGTGGCGCCCCACTCCTTGATACTGGTGACTGCCCGCTCATGGGACGGTGCGTTTCGTGCCGTGACGAGGGAAATGCGAAGGCGTCTCTGGTAATCGGGGTCGTCCTTGAGGCGCTTCCGTTCGAGTTCTTGGAGCCGGTTTAGGCCAGCGAGGAAATCCTTGAGTGGTCCGGGCGAATGCGGTGTCACGGCATTGGCGGTTTCGTAGCTGTGGAACTCCTGGAGAGTGCCGTTCTGCATGACCTGCTCCGCCTTGTCGTCGGCCAGCACGCCGTCGAAGTCGAACGCGACCCGCAGTTCGTCGTCCTGGTCGTCCACGAACGAGGATTCCAGCACCCGCCCTGCGGGGAGATTTTGGCTGAGGGCCTCTCGGACGTCTTTTTCGTTGGCTGAGAGGAAAAGCGACATGTTGAGCGCCTGCATGTAGATGTATGGAGACCGGCCCTGAGTGAAAATCGCGCGGGTGATCGGCAACCCGTGGTGCTGGATCGACCGCATCACCCGAAGCCCGGTGTCCGGGTCGTTGCGGGAGAGGACGATGACCTCGACCGGAGGGTCGTTTTCGTCCGCGAGGTCGTTCAGTGACAACAGGCGTCGGATGAAGGGAAAAGCGTTGCCTGGGTCCAGAGGGTCGCCGAGTTTGCCCTCTTGGTATGTCCGGTACCCGTCTTCGCCCTGAGTCTCGAAGACCGCGTGCGATTCCCGAAGATCGAACAGGGCGCTGGACGCAACACCCAGGACAAGCCGACCGGTCAGTTCGTAAGACATTGGGATCCGCCCCTCTTCGCGGCTCGACATTGCCGTCGAGCTTTCATCGAGAAGGTCGCGGACCATCCGGCGAGTGTTGCTCTCTGTGACTGACAGAAATCCGATCCGCCGCCGGGTCGTGACCCGGAACCCAGGGGAGGCGGACCGCAGCCCGCCTCCCCGCCTGAGTCAGGTGGGAACAACCGCCCCTTCCGGCATCGGTTCGAACCGGGCATGCCGACGCGTAAAAGTAGCCGTCCCCGAGGTAAGAGACCGCAGATCCACCGCATACCGCAGCAGTTCCGCGGCAGGCACCTCCGCGTGCACCACGGTGTGCCCGCCCTCCCCGGATTCCGTGCCCAGCACCCGGCCGCGGCGGGACGACAGATCGCCCAGCACCGTGCCCAGATGCTCGTCCGGCAGGCTCACCTCGACGCTGTCCAGCGGCTCCAGCAGCGAGATCCGGCTTGCCGCAGCGGCTTCCCGCAGGGCCAGCGCGCCTGCGGTCTGAAACGCGGCGTCCGAAGAGTCGACGCTGTGCGCCTTCCCGTCCGTAAGCGTCACCCGCACATCCACCACCGGATAGCCGTCTTGGACGCCGCGCTGCAGTTGCGCCCGGACGCCCTTCTCGACGCTCGGGATGAACTGATGCGGCACGGCACCGCCGACCACCTTGTCCACGAACTCGAATCCGCCGCCACGGGGCAGCGGCTCGACTTCGATGTCGCACACCGCGAACTGCCCGTGCCCGCCGGACTGCTTCACATGCCGTCCGTGTCCGCGGGCAGGTTTCGCGAAGGTGGAACGCAGGCTGATCCGCACCGGCTCGGTGCCGACGTCCGCCCCGCCCGCGCGCAAGCGCGACAGGACGACGTCCGCGTGTGCCTCGCCCATGCACCACAGCACGAGCTGGCCGGTCTCCGCGTTGCGTTCCAAACGCAGGGTCGGATCGCCCGCGACGAGGCGGGAAAGGTTGCGGGACAACGTGTCCTCGTCGCTGCGGGACTTGGCGACGACAGCGACCGGAAGCAGCGGTTCGGGCATCCGCCACGGCTTCATCAGCAGCGGATCCTCCGGCGACGACACAGTGTCGCCGGTTTCGGCGGAACCCACTTTGGTGAGCGCGCACAGATCGCCCGCGACGCAGTACGGCACCTCGCGCAGGTTCGCGCCGAGCGGTGAATAGAGGTGGGCGACGCGTTCGTCGGCGTCGTGGTCTTCGTGGCCTCGTTCGGTGAGGCCGTGGCCCGAGACGTGCACGGCGTTCTCCGGGCGCAGCGTCCCGGAAAACACCCGGACGAGCGAAACTCGTCCCACGTATGAGTCAACCGCGGTGCGCACGACCTCGGCGGCGAGCGGGCCGGCCGGGTCGGCGGTCAGTGCGTCGTGCTCGGCGCCGTCGGGGCTGGTCACGCCGGGCGGCTGGTGTTCCAGCGGCGAGGGGAAGGCCCGCACGATGCCGTCGAGCACCTCGGACAGCCCGATCCCGCTGGTCGCGCACACGGGGATGACCGGGTGGAACGAACCGCGCGCGACGGCCGTTTCGAGGTCGGCGATCAGCACGTCCTCGGCGATCTCCTCGCCGCCGAGGTAGCGGTCCATGAGGGTCTCGTCCTCGCTCTCGGCGATGATGCCCTCGATCAGCTCGTTGCGGGCGTCGGCGAACTCGCGCGCGACGGCCGGGTCCGGGTCGCTCACGCGCGGCGGGTAGCCGGCGGAGTAGTCGTACCGGCGCTGGGTGACGAGCCCGACCAGGCCGTCCGGCCCGGGGAGGTACAGCGGCAGCACGCCCGCGCCGAAGGCGGCTTGGCAGGCGGCGATCTCGGCGAGCGCGTCGGCGCGGTGGTGGTCGAGCCGCGAGACGACGACGGCGCGCGGCATGCCCACCGACGCGCATTCCTCCCACACGGCGATGGTGGCGGCGTCCACGCCCTCGGCGGCGCACACGACGAACAGCGCGGCGTCCGCGGCGCGCAGGCCGGCGCGCAGCTCGCCGACGAAATCGGCGTATCCCGGGGTGTCGATGAGGTTGATTTTGTGCCCGGCGTGCAGCACCGGGGCGACGGAAAGCCCGACTGAGCGCTGCTGGCGCACGGCTGCCGGGTCGTGGTCGCACACGGTGGTGCCCTCGACGACCGAACCGGCGCGCGGCACGGTGCCGGACGCGGCGAGCAGTGCCTCGGTGAGCGTGGTCTTCCCGGAACCGGAAGGCCCGACGAGGACGACGTTGCGCACCTTGGCGGGGTCGTCCACAGCGACGGCGGCCCCGGGGTCGGTACTCCTGTTCTGCTTGTCGGCCATGACGGCCTCCTCAGCGACGGCGGATGGTGCAACTGTGTCCCCGATCACACACCCGCGACCCCGCGGGAAGCAAGGCGGGCGGCCCGGGACCAGCCGTTCGCTTACCCCCGGCTCCAGTGCCGAGGGGCACCCGATTCCACTGTGGACGGCACCGGAACGACTGTCTACAAAGGATTAACCGGCGAATTGATGCCGGATTCATCCTTAACGCCGGTCTGCTGCCATGGTGGGCGGCTGGCGTTTCTTGGGCGGAAAGAGGAATTTCCGGAAAACACGGACCGGAAATCAGAGCCGATGCCGCGAAGTTGATAACTTAACGACCTTCGTCGGTTGTCCGGAGTTGGGAAAAACCCGACTCTTGTCGGGGTTCGATCCCATTCCACTTCCGAATCCGGCCCCCACCCCCGGGCCTGATCCGGCCTGTCCGGAGGAGAACACCGCCGATGAAATCGCGCCGACCGCTCGTGCTGCTCGCAGCCGGGGTCTTGGCCGGGGCCGTCACCACGGCCACCGCCGCTCACGCACAGCCGCTCGAACCGCAGAGTCCGCAGGCCGCCGAGGCGATGGCCGCGAATGCCGCGCAGGCGCTGGTCGCCTCCCGGCCCGCCGCGCTGCACGCCAGCAAGGACGACGTTTTCCAGCAGCACAAGGTGATCTCGTCGACCAACGGGCTGAAGTACGTGCCCTACGACCGCACCTACAAAGGCATTCCGGTCATCGGCGGCGACTTCGTCGTGTCCACGAACTCCGCGGGCCAGGTCCTCGCCACCTCGGTCGCGCAGACCGCCGCGATCAACCTGCCCAGCACGTCGCCGAAGCTGACCGCGAAACAAGCCGAAGCGATCGCCCGCACCCAGGTGCCCACTGTGGACAGTGTGCGGCCCGCGACGCTCGCCGCATACGCGCTCGGCAGCCCGAAACTCGCCTGGACGACCCGCGTGACCGGCCGGAACGCCGAAGGACCGAGCAAGCTGGACGTCGTCGTCGACGCGACGACCGGCAAGGTCCTGCACACGCAGGAGCACGTGGCCTACGGCGACGCGCAGGGCGTGTGGAACGGCCCGGAGCCGCTGCACCTCGACACGACCTCGGACGGCGCCGGCGGCTTCTCGATGACCGACCCGACCATCGCGAACCTCAGCTGCCAGGACGCTTCCACCCAGCAGACCTTCACGAAGTCGACGGACAGCTGGGGCAACGGCGACGAGACCGACAAGGAAACCGGCTGCGCCGACGCCCTGTACGGCATCCAGCAAGAGAACAAGATGCTGACGCAATGGCTGGGCCGCAACAGCTTCGACGGCAACGGCGGTGCCTGGCCGATCCGCGTCGGCCTCAACGAGCAGAACGCCTACTACGACGGCACCCAGGTCCAGGTCGGCAACAACACCGCGGGCCAGTGGATCGGCTCGCTCGACGTGATCGGGCACGAGTTCGGCCACGGCATCGACGACCACACGCCCGGCAGCATGTCCGGCAGCGGCACCCAGGAATTCGTCGCGGACGTCTTCGGGGCCTCGTCCGAATGGTTCGCCAACGAGCCCGCGCCGTACGCGGTCCCGGACTTCCTCGTCGGCAACCAGGTGAACCTCGTCGGCAGCGGCCCGATCCGCAACATGTACGACCCGTCCCAGCTCGGCCACGCGAACTGCTACGACGACTCGATCCCGGGCACCGAGGTGCACGCCGCGGCCGGTCCCGGCAACCACTGGTTCTACCTCCTCGCCGAGGGTTCGAACCCGACCAACGGCCAGCCGACCAGCCCGACGTGCAACAACTCGACGGTCGCCGGGGTCGGCGTGCAGACCGCGGTGAAGATCTTCTACAACGCGATGCTGCTCAAGACCAGCGGCAGCTCCTACCAGAGCTACCGCACCTGGACGCTGACCGCGGCGAAGAGCCTGTTCCCGAACGGCTGCACCGAATTCAACTCGGTGAAGGCTGCTTGGGACGCGGTGAGCGTGTCCGCGCAGCCGGACGAACCGTCGTGCGGCGCAGTCGGCGCGACCGGTTCGCGGGCGATTGCCGCTCGATGAACCGAAACTGATTTCCCCGCCGGCGGGAGGGGGAGACGAGCACTCGTCTCCCCCTCCCGATCGTTATTGCCCGCCGGGCGGAAATTCATTTGTTCGCCAGCCGGGAATTCTGCCTCGAAAGGCGTCGCGCAATTTTCCCGTGGAACGGTCACGGCACTCCGGCGAGCCTGAGCAAGGCGGCGGTCGCCGCGGCGGCGATCACCACGAGCACGAACGGCGCCTTCCGCCACGCGAGCACCCCGCCCACCAGCACCCCGGCCGGTCGCGCGATCCCGGCGAATTCGTGTCCCTGGGTCAACGCGCTGGTCGCGACCAGCGCGGCGAGCAGCACGACCGCCGACAGCGTCATCAGCCGCTCGGCCCGCGGCGACAACCGCACTTTGGTGCGCAGCAGCGGCCCGGCGAGGCGGAACGCGAACGTTCCCGCCGCCAGCACGAGCGTCGCGACGATCAGTTCCGCGCCGTCCATCAGTGCGCTCCTTCCAGCGGCTTCGGCTCCTTCGCCGCGGCTCCGGCGACCACCCCGACCAGCGCCAGCAGCACCGGCAGACCCGCCGGGAGCAGGGGAGTGGCCACGAGCGCGACCACCACGCCGATCAGCACCGGAAGCCGCGCGGCCCGGTCCTTCAGCGACGGCAGCACCAGCGCCAGCAGCACCGCCGGGAAGGCGGCGTCCAGACCGAACGCGTCGGTGTCGCTGATCGCGGACCCCGCGAACGCGCCGACCACGACCCCGAGGTTCCAGCACACGAACAGCCCGATGCCGCACGCCCAGTACGCCGCCCGTCGCCGGTCCGCCTCGCGCTGGGCCAGCGCGAACGCCACCGATTCGTCGATCATCAAGTGGCTCCCGGCCAGCCGCCCGAGCAGGCCGCGGCCGAGCGCGTCGCCGACCGCGAACCCGAACGGCACGTGCCGCGTGTTCACCAGCAGCCCGGCGGCGACCGCGGCGAGCGGATTGCCGCCCGAGGCGACGATGCCGACGAACATGAACTGCGAGGCACCGGCGAAGACCAGCAGGGACAGCAGCATCGGCGCCCACAGCGGGAAGCCGGAGCCCACCGCGATGGCGCCGTAGGAGACGCCGACGAGGGTGTCGGCCAGGCACACGAGACCGATGTCGCGGGCGAGGCCGCGATCGAGTGTTCGCCAAATCGAACGCATAGTGTCCTATGCTGAACACGTCGGGGCCTGTTCGTCAAGGCGAACGAGAAGACTGATGGAGCGAACACACATGCCGAACGAGAGCACGGGCGCGCCGCTGGACATCATCGCGGCGTCCCTGCGCCGCGAGCGGGCCCGCGCCGGCCTCTCGCTGACCGAGGTCGCGCGCCGGGCCGGCCTGGCGAAATCCACGTTGTCCCAGCTGGAATCGGGATCGGGCAACCCGAGCGTGGAGACGCTGTGGGCACTCGGCGTCGCGCTGGACGTGCCGTTCTCGCGACTGGTCGAGCCGGAGCGGCAGGAGGTGAAGGTGATCCGGGCGGGCAAGGGACCGACAGTGTTCGCCGAACACGCCGACTACGCGTGCACTCTGCTGTCCGCGTGTCCGTCCGCGGCGAGGCGGGACATCTACTTGGTGAGCGCGGAGCCGGGCATCCCGCGGCGGTCGGATCCGCACATGAGCGGCGTAGTCGAGCACACGGTGCTGTGCGCGGGGCGGGCGCGCATCGGGATCATGGACGATCCGGTGGAGATGCTGCCGGGGGACTACATCTGCTATCCCGGGGATGTGCCGCACATCTTCGAGGCGCTGGAGCCCGGGACGTTCGGGGTGGAGATTTCCGAGTACAACTGAGCAGGCTTGGCTCGAGCTTCACCAGGACCCGATTGAGAACCGGGCGTCTGGTCGGCGTCAGCCGTGCTTGGCGAGCAGGTCCGCGCCAGAGCATCGCGTCCGGCTTTGACCAAGTCACGCGCACGGATGGGCAGCGGTCTTGCCTGGCCAGCAATGTGGGCGGGTGGAAACACCAGCCTCTTGCCGTTGCCATTCAGGCCATCGACCCAGCCATCGGAAAAACGCGTCGGACTGGCGGCTGTACACACGCGACCGGATAGCGCAGAGTCCCTACCGGACGAACATCGGCCAGGAGGTGTGATGACCGGCGAGGAAATCGTGCTCGGTCCCCTGCCCAAGGGGATCACGCCCGCCCGCGAGGGCATGCGGAACAAGGTGTGGAACGTGCTCGGCCACACCTACTCGATGAAGGCGGCCAGCGAGTCGAGCTTCGCGTTCGAGACCCTCGATCCGCCCGGCACCGGCGTGCCGCCGCACGTTCATCCGACCCAGGACGAGCACATCTACATCCTGGAAGGCGTGTTCACGCTTTACCTCGACGGCAAGTGGGAAACCGCGGGCCCCGGCGACACCGTGCGGATGCCGAAGGGGCTTCCGCACGCGTACTACAACCGCAGCGAGGGCATGACCCGCGGGCTGTTCTGGGTGAGCCCGGCCGGGAAGCTCGCGACGCTGTTCGACAAGCTGCACAACCTGACGGACCCGGAAGAGGTGGTCCGGGTGTCGGCGCTGCACGACGTCGATTTCCTGCCGCCCGGTTCGGTGGAGGGCGCCTGACGACGGCTCAGGCGCGGTTCACCTGCTGCTGGGATGCCCCGGAAGCCTGCGCGTAACCGGAGACGATGGCCTCGAGCGTGGCCGTGTCGATCACGTCTTCGAGGCGGGTAAAGCCTTCCGGGGCACGGCGTTCGACCTCGTCGATGACGTTCTCCGGCCCGCCCCGGCGGTTGCGCAGCACGATGTCGCTGGTGGCCGGAAGGCGGTCGGCTTCGTATGCGCGAAGCGCCTCGACGGGGTCGGAGCGTCGCGTGAGGTGCCAGGCGAGGCTGGACGCGTCGAGGATCGCCTGGCCGGCGCCGTTGGAACCCATCGGGTACATCGGATGGGCGGCGTCGCCCAGGAGCGTCACGCGGCCATGCGACCACGCGGGCAGCGGATCCCGGTCGCACATCGGGAATTCGAAGATCTCCTCGGTGGCCTCGGCCAGCGCCGCGTGGTCGACCGCCGGGCAGTGGAACCACCCGAGGTGCCGGGCCAGCTCCGCCCGGTCGCCGGGTTTGGCCCAGTCCTGTCGGTCCGGAGGCGGGGAGCCGGGTTGTCCGGTGCGGATGCAGACGGCCCAGTTCGTGAGCCTGCTGCCCGCGGACTTGCCCGGCCCGATCGGGTAGATCACCAGTTTGGCCGCGGTGCCGCCGGAGACGATCATCGAAGCGCCGCCGCCGAATTCCGGCCAGTCGGCGGCCCCGCGCCACATCAGGACGCCGTTCCACCGGGGCGGTCCTTCCTCGGGGAACAACAGGGACCGCGCGGCCGAGTGGATCCCGTCAGCCGCGACGAGGACGTCGCCGGTCACGGTGACCGGGGTGCCGCTGTCCCGCTCGGCGAAGTGCGCCCGGACGCCTTGCGCGTCCTGATCGAACCCGGTCAGGCGGCAGCCGGTCCGCACCGCGTCGGGACCGAGCCGCGTTTGGACCGCGCGCAGCAGCAGGTCGCGCAGCCTGCCTCGGTGCAGGCAGTACTGGGGGAGGGTGAACCCGGCGTCGAGACCGCAGGGTTTGCGAAGGATCACTTGGCCGAGGCGGTGGGTGTAGGACAGCTCGCGGGTGCGGATCCCGATCTCGTCCAGTTGGTCGAGCAGCCCGAGCGCGGCCAGTTCCTTGACCGCGTGGGGCAGGGCGTTGATGCCGACGCCGAGTTCGCCGATGCGGGCGCTTTGTTCGTAGACCGCGCATTCGACGCCTTCGCGGTGCAGCCGCAAGGCCGCGGTCAACCCGCCGATCCCCGCTCCGACGATCACGACCTTCACCGCGAACCTCCCTGTCGTCGACCGACTCAGGGTGGCGGAGATCGGCCCGGGGCGCTACCGCCGAAGGGACAACCGCGGTTCCGGCTGCCAGGCCCACTGCGTTCGCCTTGAGGAGATTGTCCAGACCTCTCGGGCCGGAAAACGGCCACGGCAGACGAAAACCGGAAACCTCAACGGGGAGAGGCGATTTCCGGACGCCGGAGAACGATCCCCGCCGCGGCGAGGGCACGGGAGCACTGGAGCCCGCAGGTCGACGGCATCGAACAGAATCCAACAAATCGCGTTCGAGGTCTGGGGCGACGGCAAGCGGCTCGAGGCCACCAATGTGCTGCGCCATGGCGACGCGGCGGCGCCGGTGAACGTCGACGTCTCCGGCGTCTCGGTGCTGGATTTGCGAGTCACCGACGGCGGCGACGGAGTTGACAGCGACCACGCCGACTGGGCGGCGGCAGCGATCTCCTGCTGACCGCCTGGGAACATCCCCGCGGGCCGGTCCCGAAGCCTTCGGGACCGGCCCGGCCTCGCCCCGGCACGGACCGGATATCGGCGTGGTGAACGGATGGTGCGGAAAGAGCGGGCGGCCCGGCTTCCCGCCGACCGGGCGCGCGGAGTTCGCGGCGGCGGCCCGCGCTGAGCCAAGCCCGCGAAACCCTCCGGAAACGAACGGCGCGCCGGGTCGCCGTGGCCCCGCCCGCCGCGAGCGGGGCCGGTCTCAGGACGGTCAGGCGTTGATCTGCTTGGTTCCGCCGTCGCCGCCGATGGCGATCTTGCGGGGCTTGGCCTGCTCGGCGATCGGCACCCGCAGGGTGAGCACGCCCGCGTCGTAGTCGGCCTTGATGCGGTCCGCGTCCAGCGTGTCGCCCAGGAACAGCTGCCGGGAGAACACCCCGCGCGGCCGTTCGGAGACCTGGACCTCCGCGTCCTCGCCGTACTCGGGCCTGCGTTCGGCCTTCACGGTCAGCACGTTGCGCTCGACGTCCAGATCGATCGACTCCGGTGCGACGCCCGGCAGGTCGAACTGCACCACGTAGTCGTTGCCGGACCGGTAGGCGTCCATCGGCATCACCGCCGGGCGGGTCGTGGTGCCGTTGCCGCCGAAGAACTGCTGGGTCAGCCGATCGAGCTCCCGGAACGGGTCAGTTCGCATCAACATGACCATGCGCCTCCATTCTCCTTCCCTGCTGCCCGCCGCCCGGCGCGCTCGGCCGGAGACGGGCGGTCGCGTGTTTGCTCGGTTTCTTGTTCCCATGCCCGCGGATGTTCTTGACCTCGGACCGGCGGCCGCCGCGGAGAGCCGGTCCCGCCGCCGGACAGAGCGGCGGGACCGGAACCAGTTCGAGTGAAAGCAACCTCGATGATCTGTGCGTGCGCTATCACCTCCCGCGAGATGCCGCCGTTGCCGTGCTCCCGCTTCGCGCCGGAGGGGATCGCTCCCGGCGCTCCGGGGGCCAGGCTCGCCACACGCTCGTCGCGATCCGCCGCTGCTCGCGTCCGGTGCTCCGCGGACCGGGGGCATCGCCGTGCAGCGGGGCGTCGTCGAAGCAGGTGGCCACGATCGCCTCGAACTCGGCGCGCAGCCAGGCCGGATCGGCGCAGATCAGCTCGGCGAATTCGCTGGCGGCCGCGTCCCGGCGGCTGATGGTGTCCGGCATCGTCGATCACTCCCCGGTTACGTCGTCCCAGCACCCAGGTCAGCTCTCGCGTCTCACAATTTCTATAGCGCGGACTGTAGATTGTGTCAAGCAGTGAATCGAGATAATCTTGAGCTGGACGCGGAGGGCCGATCCCGGAGAGGAGGTGCGCGTGCCCGGACTCGACCGGCTCGACGATCAGGACTATCCGGCGTACACGACCGGGCAGGCCGCCGAAATGCTGGGCGTGCAGCAGGCCTTCCTGCGCAGCCTGGACACCGCGGCCGTGGTGCGGCCCGAACGCTCCGGCGGCGGGCACCGCCGTTACTCCCGCCGTCAGCTGACCCTGGTGGTGCGGCTGCGCGAACAAGTGGACGAGGGACATTCCCTCGCCTCGGCCGCGCGGATCATCGGCCTGCAAGACGAACTCGCCGACGCCCACGACATCATCACCGGCCTCCGCGCCCGGCTCGGCGAGCGCTGACGACGGCGGGGATTCCTCGAAAAAGCGGAGGCGGACGCTGTCGCCTCGGTACTGTCGTTCGCATGACCGGCTCCGAGATCGCGATCACCGCCGACCTGGTCCGCGACCTGCTGCGAGACCAGCATCCCGACCTCGCCGGGCTGGCGATCCGCGAGGCGCCGGGCGGCTGGGGCAACCAGATGTGGCGGCTCGGGGACGATTTGGCCGTGCGGATGCAGCGCATGGACCCCACCCCGGAATTCCAGCTGAAGGAGCGGCGGTGGCTGCCCGTGCTGGCCCCGCGGCTGCCGCTCCCGGTGCCGGCGCCGGTGCGGTCCGGCGAACCGTCCGCGCGGTTCCCCAAGCACTGGACCGTGATGACGTGGGTTCCCGGCGAACCGCTCGACCACGGCGCGATCACCCGCGGCACCCACGCGGCCGACACGCTGGCGGATTTCCTCCGGGCGCTCCATGCGCCCGCGCCCGCCGCGGCCCCGGTCGCCACGGATCGCGGTGGCCATCCCCGGGACTGCACGGCTGGTTTCGAAAAGTTCCTCCAGGCCGTTGCCCTGGACGACCTGGCTGCCGACGTCCGGGCTGTCTGGGAGGACGCCGCGGCGGCAGGTGCGTGGGAGGGCCCGCCGGTGTGGGTGCACGGCGATCTCCATCCCGCGAATGTCGTGGTCTCGGACGGAACGCTCTCGGGCATCGTCGATTTCGGCGACCTGTTCGCGGGCGATCCGGCGTGGGATCTCGCCGCTGCCTGGGTGCTGCTGCCTGAGGGCACGGCTTCGCGGTTCTTCGACAGTTACGCACAGGCGGACGAGTCGGCGATCCGGCGTGCGCGCGGGCTGGCCGCGATGAAGAGCCTTTTCCTGATCCTCATGGGACAGAACGGCGATCGCGGCCTTCCCGGCGGCAAACCGCACTGGGGGCCCGCTGGCCGGGCGGCGCTGGACCGGGCGCTGAAGGGCGTTTGAGGTCCGCAGCGGGACGGTTCAGCCGCGCCACAGCACTGCGGTCAACGGCTTCCCCGGCCCGGCCCGCACCCAGCGTTGTGTCCACTGTGGATCAATCGCCGACACCGGACGCGTCGAGAGCTTCTGCGGCGACGCGCAGCGCGTTCTTGCTGGCCTCCGGATCGGGATGCGTGGGGGAGAGCGCGAGCGTGGTGACGCCGCTCTCGGCGAGAGCCTTCATCCGGTCGGCGATGCGTTCCTTCGGGCCGAGGAGCGAGGTCTCGTCGAGGAATTCCGCCGGGATGGCGGCCATGGCTCCGGCGTAGTCCATGGTCAGGTACCGGTCGCGGATCTCGTCGGCGGCGGCCTCGTAGCCCATCCGGGCCATGAGGTCGCGGTAGAAGTTGTTCTCGCGGCTGCCCGCGCCGCCGACGAATCCGGCGACGTAGGGGCGGGCGTGGTCGGCGGCGTGGCGCCAATCGTCGCCGACGGCGAGCGGGGCGGTGGCCGCGACGTCGAATCCGTCGAGCGTAGCGCCGGTTTTCTCGCGTCCGGCGCGGATCCGGTCCAGGGATTCCCGGCCGTGTTCGAGGGAGAAGAACAGACCGAGCCAGCCGTCGGCGATTTCGCCGGTGAGTTCGAGATTCCGCGGGCCGAGGGCGGCGAGATAGAGGGGGATGTGCTCGCGGGCGGGCGGCACGGCCAGCGGCAGCGCTTTGCCGGGCCCGCCGGGCAAGGGGAGCCGGAAGTGCGTGCCGTTGTGCCGGACTCGTTCGTAGCGCAGGGCTTTCCCGACGATGTCGACGTATTCGCGGGTCCGCTCGACCGGTTTCCCGAACGGGACGCCGTACCAGCCCTCGGACACCTGCGGGCCGGAAACGCCGAGCCCGAGCCGGAATCTGCCGCCGGAGAGGTTGTCCAGGGTCGCGGCGGTCATCGCGGTCATGGTCGGGCGGCGGGCCGGGATCTGCAGGACGGCGCTGCCGAGGTCGACGCGTTCGGTGCGCGCGGCGAGCCAGCCCAGCACGGTCGCGGCGTCCGAACCGTAGGCCTCGGCCACCCACACGACGGAAAACCCGAGCCGGTCGGCCTCCTGGGCGAGCTGGAGATTGGTCGAATCGTTTCCCGCGCCCCAATAACCGATGTTGAGTCCTATTTTCATGCGGCCGACGTTACTGCTGGTAACCGAAAGGACACCGGTGGTTCCCGGGGTTCAGGGGGCGCGATAGGGGTTGCCCTCGGTCCACAGTGGACTTTCCGGGATACGCGACACAAGGTGTCGTGATTCGCCTGAGAGGCTCGGCTTCCGTTCGCACAAAAGGAGTGTCAGATGGGATCCCAGCTCAACCCGTGCCTCGCCTTCACCGGGAACGCCCGCCAGGCGATGGAGTTCTACCGCGAAGTACTCGGCGGCGAGCTGAATCTGGGCACGTACGGCGATTTCGGCTCGCCGGAGGCTCCCGGCGCCGATCCGGACCAGATCATGCACTCGGTGCTCAGCACGCCGGACGGCTACACGGTGATGGCGTGGGACGTCCCGGAGCGGGTGTCTTTCCAGCGGGGCAACAACGTCGCGCTCTTCCTCGGGGGTGACGACGGCAAACTCCGGGACTGCTTCGAGAAGCTCTCCGCTGGCGGCACTGTGACGTTGCCGTTGGAGAAGCAGTCCTGGGGCGACGAGGCCGGTTCGCTCGTCGACAAGTTCGGGATCACGTGGATGGTCAACCTCGCCCAGCGACAGTCCTGAGCGCTCAGTCCGGAATCTCGCCCATCGAACGGCACAACCGGCGCAGCAAATCGGCCAACTCGCGCTGGTCCTCGCCGCTCAACCCGCTCACCAGCTTCTCCTGCTCGGCCAGTTCCACAGCGACCGCCTCGTCGACGAGGGCCAGCCCGGCCGGGGTGAGGCGGATCAGCGCGGTGCGGCGGTTCGCCGGGTTCTGCTTCCGGTCGACGAGGCCCGCAGCGACCAGCCGGTCCAGCCTGCTGGTCATGGTGCTGTTGCCGGCGAGCATCCAGCGCGCGATCTCGGACAGGGTCAGCTCGTACGGCGCTCCCGCGCGCCGCAGGGTGGCGAGGATGTCCAGGTCCGCGTGGAGAACGCCGTAGTCCTTCAGGGCTTCGTCGAGGCGGCGGGTCACCCGGCGCGCGATCCGCGTCATGCGGGCCAGCACCGACAACGGGGCCGGGTCGAGGTCCGGGCGCTGCGTGCGCCATTGGTCCAGGACGTCGTCGACGAAGTCACGCTCCATCCTCGTACTATACAATGACGGATATTACGACCTCGTACCTTTCGGCTCCGCAGCGAAGGAGAGGGAAGATGCCCGGAGCGATCGTCGTCGGCGGCGGGCCGGTCGGCATGCTGCTGGCCACCGAACTCGGCAGGCACGGCGTACCCGTCACAGTTGTCGAGAAACTCACTGCCACGCACGACGAACCATGCGCGGGGACGCTGCACGCGCGTACCGCACAATCGTTGCTGCGGCGCGGTTATCTGCCCGTTCCGCCGCCGCGGGACCCGCGCGCCGTCGTCGAGACCCCGTTCCACTTCGGCGGACGTCCGGTGCTGACGCTGGAATCGCCCGCTCTCGAAGGCGCGCCGATGGTCGGGCAGGCGCAGTCCGACATCGAGCGCTTTTTCGAGGCGCAGGCCCGTTCGCTCGGCGTCACCATCCTGCGCGGCCACCGCGTGACCGGGGTCCGGGACGACGGGGAGCAGGTGCACGTCTCCACCGACCACGGCGAACTCGCCGCCGACTACGTCGTGGGCTGCGACGGCGCCCGCAGCATCGTCCGCGAAGCAGCACGGTTCACCGGGACCACAAACCCGGCTACGTTCGCCGGACTTCTCGGCCTGGCCAGGCTGGGCGACCCCGCGCGAGTGCCCGGCGGCTGGACGCAGGGTCCGACCGGCTGGACGCTGATCAACGTCAACCCGGCCGGGCACAGCCGGATCCTCACCCACGAGTTCACCGAGCCGCTCCCGGAACGCGGTGCCCCGGCCGGTCTCGAGGATCTGCAGGCCGCGGCTTCGCGCATCCTCGGCCACGACGTGCCGATGTCCGACGCGACGTTCGTCGGCCGCTTCAGCGATTTCACGCGGCTCGCCGACTCTTACCGCCGCGGTCGTCTTCTGCTCGCAGGCGACGCCGCCCACGTGCACGCCCCGCTCGGCGGGCAGGGGCTCAACCTCGGCCTGCAAGACGCGTTCAACCTCGGCTGGAAGCTCGCGATGGTCGTCGCGGGCACGGCACCGGACGCGCTGCTCGACACCTACCACGCGGAGCGGCATCCGGTCGCCGAAGCCGTCATCGAGAACACCCGCGCGCAAGCCGCGCTGATGCGGCCAGGGCCGGAGTTCGAACCGCTGCGCGCACTGGTCGCCGACCTGCTGTCCACTTCGGACGGCAACCGGCTGTTGAGCGACCGGATCAGCGCACAGGGCGTGCGCTACGGCGACGGCCGCGGCATGGCGGGGGAGTTCCTGCCGAACTTCCCGCTCGGCGAGGGGACGATCGCCGAGTTGCTGCATCCGGGACGCCCGGTGCTGCTGCTCGGCCCGGATGCCGCCGGGGCCGCGGACACGGCGGCGAAATGGAAAGACGGCGTCGACGTGGTAGCCCACGGCGAGGACCTCGGCGAACCGGCGATCCTCCTGCGCCCGGACGGGTATGTCGCGTGGGCTGGACGGGACTCAGGCCTCGCCGCAGCCCTCGCCGGGTGGTTCGGCCCGCGCTAGGCAGGCCGGACCGACTGGCGGTGCCGGAACACATCTTCCGGGTCCCACTGCGTCTTCGCCCGCTGCAACCGCGCGTAGTTGCCCTTGAAATACAAGTCGTGCCAAGGAACTCCGGAGGCGTTCCACTCCGGATCGGACAGATCAGCGTCCGGATAATTGACGTAGCACCCGTCAGTCACCTCGCCGGGCACCGGCACCCCGCCGGTCTCCGCGTACGTCGCGCGGTAGAAATCCCGCACCCACCCGATATTCGCCGCGTCCGCGTCCACTGTGGACCAAAACGCCTGATACAGCAGCTTGAACGTGCTGTCCCGCTGAGCCACCGCGGTAGCGGCCGGATCAACCGCGGAAATCGCGCCGCCGTAAGAAAAAGCGACCAGCATCGTGTCCGGGTTCGTCACGTCTGCCCGGGTCAGGTACTCGTAGGCGGTGCGCAGGTGCGACTCCGGCAGAGTGCTCCGGACATAAGCCGACTTGTGCTCGGCGCGCAGCGTCGGATCGGTGAGCACCGGTGTGTTCGTGCCGAGGAGCCGCGTCGCCTGCAGCCAGGGGAGCCGCCGCGGAGGGGCGAGCCCGGGCATCGGGCCGAACTCGCCCGCCCGGGCGAACCCGGTCGTCGCGAGATCGCCTAGGACGTGCGAAAGAAACTCGTTCAGCACCCGGTCCGCATCCGGCGCAGCGGCGTCGATCTGTGCCACCAAGCCGACCGTTCCGTTGCAGCGGTGGTTCAGCATCAGCAGGCTCGACAGCGCCGCGCCCGGCGAGTCCGGCGCGCGGTGCTCGTGGTGCCAGCGTGCGTAGCCGCCGAGCAGCCGGGCGAACCGCCGCTCGTCGAGGTCGGCCCACGGCACCGACATGGCCGCGACGAGCACTTCGGACGGCGGTCGGACGAGCGGCGCGCGGAACAGGAACCGCGTCACCACGCCGAACGAGCCGCCGCCACCCCCAGTGTGCGCCCAGAAAAGATCGGCCTCCGGACCAGTCGAATCGCTGGTGGCCACGATCGTCCGGCCGTCGGCCAGCACGACCTCGACGCCGTGCAGGTGGTCGACGGTGAGGCCGTCCCGCCGCGACAGCAGGCCGTAGCCGCCGCCGGTGAGGTGTCCTCCCGCGCCCACGGAGTAGCAGATCCCGCCCGGGATCGTCACGCCCCAGCCGCGGTACAGCCGTTCGTAGACGTCCTGCAGCCGCGCCCCGGCTCCGACGGAGTAGCGGCCGTCCGCGTAGTCCACTTCGGACAGTCCGCTGAGGTCGAGGATTTCGTCGACCCCCTCGTGGTGGACGAAATCCTCGAAGCAGTGGCCGCCGCTGCGGATCGCGAGCCGCCCGCTCGCGGAGGAGACCGCCGAAGCGACCTCGCCGGTGGTCCGCGGCAGGTGCACTGACGCCGGCTTAGCGAGGTAGCGCTGGTTGACCCCGGTCGTGAAGTCCGCGTAGCGCGGGTCTTCCGGCCGGATCACGCGTCCGCTCATGGCTCCTCCCGGAAGGGGAGGCCGGGACGGGCAGCCCGCCCCGGCCTCCGCTCAGAGGTCTCCGGCGAGCTTCCCGCCGAGGCCCCAGTGGTCCTTTTCGACGTCGGTGACGATGACCGTGACCGCGGTTTCGGGGCACTTCGCGAGCCGCGAAACGGTGCCCGTCACTTCCTCGACGAGCTGACGGCGTTCGGCCTCACCGGCTCCCTTCCACCAGTTCACGTGCACGACCGGCATCGCTGTTCACCTCCTTTCCCGTCCGGCGGTCCAGCCCCACCGCACCGAGCGCGACGAGCAGCGAGGCGACGGCCAGCCCGGCTCCGATCCAGCTCGGCGAAAGCAGCCCGGCCCCGGCACTGAGGCCGACGCCGCCGAGCCACGGGCCGAGCGCGTTGCCGACGTTGAACGCCGAGATGTTGCTCGTGCTCGCCAGCGTCGGCGCGCCCTCGGTCTCGTTCATCACGCGCGTCTGCAGCGCCGGGTTGATCAGGAAGCTGCCGATCCCGAACAGGAACAGCGTCCCGATCATGGCCGGTTTGTTATGCGCGGCAAGGGAAAACGCACCGAGCATCACCGCGAGCAGCAGCAGTCCCGCGCACAGCGTGCCCATCAGCGAACGGTCGGCGAGCTTGCCGCCGAGCACGCTGCCGAGGAACGTGCCGAAGCCGAACAGCGCCAGCAGCGGAGGCACCATCCCGGCGGAGAACCCGGTGAAGTCGGTCAGCAACGGCGCGATGTAGGTGTAGGCGGTGTAGAGCGCGGCCTGGCTGAGCGTGGTCGTGCCCAGTGCCAGCCACACCTTGGGGTTGCGGAACGCGGCCAGCTCGTGGCGCAGGCCGAGGTGGCCCGCCCGCGGCTGGTGCGGCACCAGCGCCAGCACGCCGATCAGGTCGATCACGCCGAGGATCGCGACCGCGAGGAACGTCGCGCGCCAGCCGAAATGCTGGCCGACGAACGTGCCGAGCGGAACCCCGGCGATGGTGGCGATGGTCAGTCCGCCGAACATGATCGCGATGGCCCGGGCGCGCTTGCCCGGTTCGACCAGGTTCGACGCCACCACCGCACCGATGCCGAAGAACGAACCGTGCGCGACGGCGGTGACCACGCGGGCGGCCATCAGCACGCCGAACGACGGCGCGGCGGCGGCGAGCACCTCGCCGGCGATGAACACGACGAGCAGCGCGACCAGCGCCGTCTTGCGCGGCACCTTGGTGGTCGCGGCGGTGATCAGCGGCGCGCCGATGACGACGCCGACCGCGAAGAGCGAGATGAGCAGCCCGGCCTGCGGCAGGGAAACGCCGAACGCGCCGGACAGTTCCGGCAGCAGGCCGGCGATCATGAACTCGGTCGTGCCCAGGCTGAACACCGTCAGCCCGAGCACGAACAGGGCGATGGGCATCGTGACTCCCGGAGGGTTCGGGCGATGGTCAGGACTCGAGCGCCGCCAGTCCGGCCTCGGCGATCTTGACGTCGTCGGTCCAATGCGCGCCGGAGACGCCGATCGCGCCGGCCAGTTCGCCGTCGACCACGATCGGCAGGCCGCCGCCCATGCCGACCAGGCGGTCGATCGCGGTGGGCGCGGCCGTGCGCAGCACCGGGTCGGCGTCGAGCACCTCGGACCACTTCTCCGTCGGCATCGCCGAGGACGCCGCCGTGTAAGCCTTGTCCTGCGCGACCTGCACCGCGTTGAGCTTCGCGCCGTCCTGGCGCAGGAACGCCTTCAGGTTGCCGCCTTCGTCCACCACCGCGAGGGCGAACCGCTTGTCGGTCGCCTTCGCGGCCTCGTCGGCGGCGCGGACGATCTGCCAGGCCAGTTCGTCGCTGACGGACGACCGGCGCTGCACGTGAGGCATGAGATCTCTCCTTGTCTGGCGAGTGCGGTTTTCGCTTCGGCGCCGCCGGTCCCAGGAGGGTGCGCACCGGGACCGGTCGCACACGGACCGCATCCGGCGGTCGCTTCCGACGGTACCAAATCTGGAACGGTCGGCAAACTATCTACGGGTAGCGAAGCAAGCCTGTGTTGGCAAAGCCCTTGTATAGAAACAAAATACGAGAATCATCGATTCTTATTGTTGAACGTTCGGTCCAGATGAAGCGCTCTATTGTTGACCTGTCGTTCCAGCTTCCTTACGCTGGCGGCATGCCCCGAGTTCGCGAGTTCGACACCGACGAGGTGATCCAGAAGGCCATGGAGGTCTTCTGGCGCAAGGGCTACGAAGCCACCTCGATCCAGGACCTCGCCGAGGCGACCGGGCTCGGCCGCGGCTCGCTGTATGCCGCGTTCGACAGCAAGCACGGCCTTTACGAGCGCGCGCTGCAGCGGTACGTCCGGCAGACCACCGACGCCACCCGCGAATCGCTGATGCAGCGGGTGCCGATCCGCCAGGTGATGCGCGACCTGCTGCTCGGCCGGATCGACGACGCGCTGGAGGAGCCGGGCCGGCCGGGCTGCCTGCTCGTCATGGCGATCACCGAGCGGGTGCCGCACGACGAGGCGGCCAACCGGATCGTGTGCGACGCGATCGCCGCGCTGCAGGATTCCTTCTACGGAACGCTGCACCTGGCCCGCAGCATGGGCGAACTGCCGCCCGGGGCGGATATCCCGGCGTTGTCGAATTTCCTGGTGACGATGATTCAAGGGCTGCGGGTGATGAGCGCGGTCTGCCGGGACAAGACATTGCTGGGCCAAGTCGTCGACACCGCGCTGAACGCTATTCCGGAATAACTCCAATTCCGCACCGGGAGACGATCATCGGAAAGATGGTCGTCTCTTTTTCGTGCCGGAAAGAAGATCGTTGGCACGCTGCCAGTTCTTTTGTCGATCATGCGCGGGCATGTCGGAAAGTTCTGGCTCCGGGCTCGCTGGCACGCCGGTTTCAGGGTCCGCCCGGACTGTCTAATGTGGTCCCGGGGTATCTGCCTTGCTTGTGTTGCAACGGATTTCGCGAACCGTTTCCTGCAGTGTCATTGTTTCGCCGCTTCAAACTGTGGCCACGCTCACAGGAAATTTCTGTGCTGCGGTTTCGGGTGCCCGCTGGGCACTGGTGGACGCCCCGGTTCCGGCATTCGGCGTAGCGGGAAATTTACTGGATCGATACAGTCAATGACCGCCGCGTAATTTGCACCGATTCGACCGGCCCGCTGACTGCTTTGCAGTGCACTGCGGTCGGCTAGTACGGTCGCCACCGGAAGCGAAACGAGGAATCGAATCCCGTTGATCAATTCCGCTTCCGGCACTGGGCAATTATCGGCAACCTGATGGGACATGGGATGCTTGTCGACCAGATTCAGGGAACGATCGTCCGCGCCGCGGACTTCGTCTTCTCGCCGTTCGACTGGGGACGCGTCGCCGAGCCGGTCGGCCCGGCCATGGGGGCGCACCAGGTGACCCTGCTCGTCGTGGAGGTCGCGCCGGGGAAGGCGTGGCGCCTCGGCTGGGCGCTGGAGGAGGAGAACGTCGCGGTGGTCTTCGCGGGCTCCGGCCACGGCGACGTCACCGGCCACCGCACGGAGGTCGCCCGCGGCTCCGCTCTGCACTCGCCGACCGGGCGGACGTTGGAACTAGAAGCAGGCGACGACGGTTTGACCGCGTACGTGTGGCGAACCCGCTTGGCGGGCAACGAACCCACCGGTTCCGCGCCGCGGCTCGAGAACGACCTGTGGAACACCGAAACGCAGTTGCACGGCTTCAGCGGCACCGGCGAGATCGCCGCCGACGAGAAGACCGCCGTCATGAATTTCCTTTTCTGGCCCGGAACCGGCAGCGCGCGGCTGTGCCTGCACTGCGGGATCCAAGACCCCGGCCAGACTTTCAACGTCCACCAGCACCCGGAGAGCGAAGAGGCGTTCATCGCTTTCGAGGGCGACGG
Source organism: Amycolatopsis sp. NPDC003676 (assembly GCF_053587275.1). Lineage (NCBI taxonomy): Bacteria > Bacillati > Actinomycetota > Actinomycetes > Pseudonocardiales > Pseudonocardiaceae > Amycolatopsis > Amycolatopsis sp. NPDC003676. The sequence continues at coordinate 27,452 of NZ_JBSFNS010000048.1, read as the reverse complement.
CCAGATGTACCTGATCGACCGCTGGCACGACGTCTCTCCCGGCGACGTGCTGTTCGCCGCCCCCGGCGTGCCGCACGGCACGCGCAATCCGGAATCGGCCGCGGGGCGGTTCGCCACGTGCGGCGGCCCGACGCCGTTCGACCCTGTCCTCTACGCCCGTGCGGGCGTATCCGCGGAGGTGAAGTAGTAGTCATGTGCCGGATTTACGGACACTTGGGCGGGAGCCTCGCGCACCACCATCTGCGCGCGGTTTCGGCGCTGCAGCGGCACGGCGGCCCGGATGCCCGGTTCAGCGCGGCGGGCGACGGCTGGGCGCTGGGCAACAACCGGCTGGCCATTGTGGACCTCGACGGCGGCGAGCAGCCGTACCGGCTCGGCCGCGAGATCCAGGTCGTCTTCAACGGCGAGATCTACAACCACGACGTGCTGCGCCGCGATCTGCACGCGGCGGGCTACGTCTTCCACGACCACTGCGACGGCAACGTGCTTCCGGCTCTGTACCACAAGTACGGCCTGGACTTCGTCGACCACCTCGACGGGATGTACGCCATCGCGGTGCTGGACCTGCGGGCGGAGCCGAAGCTCGTGCTCGTCACCGACGACGCGGGCATGAAACCGCTGTACCACCACGAAAACCCGGAACGCCGGGAGCTGTACTTCTCCTCGGAGCTGCCGGCGCTGCTGAGCATTCCGGGCGTGGACTGGGAGCAGCGGGACGAGGGGCTCGACAGCTACCTCACCACCAAAACGCCCTTCGGGGAGCGGACGATGTTCGACCGCGTCCGGGTGCTGCCGCGGGCGGCCACCGCCGTCTACACGCGCTCGGGCGGGCTGAAGATCTCGCGGCGCGCGGAAGGCGCGTTCCCGGTCGAGGGCGGCGACCTCGCCGAGGCGGGCGTCCGCGTGCGCGACACGCTGCGCGCCGAAACCCGCAGGCTCGCGCTGGCCGACGTCCCGATCTCGACCATCACCAGCGGCGGGCTGGATTCCAGCCTGGTGACGGCGTTGCTGGCGGAGAAGGTCCCGCACGTGCACGCGTTCAACATCGCCTACACCGGGGACTGGCCGTTCGACGAGAAGGCCTACGCCCGCGAGGTCGCCGCCCGCAGCGGCGCGACCTATCACCAGATCGAAGCGGACCCGGCGACGTTCCCGGACCTGCTCGGCGAAGTCGTGTGGCACCTAGGCCAGCCCAACGCCGACCCGATCACGCTGAGCACGTACCTGCTGTTCCAGGGCGTGCACGACGCCGGGTTCAAGGTGACGCTTTCCGGCGACGCCGCGGACGAGATCTTCGGCGGCTACCGCCGGATCAGCGACGCGGTCGGCGGCGCCGAGGACTGGCCGAACGGATACGTCGAAGCCCTCGCGGCCGTGCCCGCCGCGCTGCGGGACCAGCTGTACACCGACGAATACCGGGACCTGTTGCGGCGCAACGGAACCGAGGCCGACCGGATCACGCGGCGGCTGCGCGGAGCCGGGCCGGACCGGCTGTCCGCGATCACCGAGTTCGAAGTGGACGAACGGCTGCCTGCCTATCATTTGCGCCGCGTCGATCACCTGAGCATGGCGCATTCGGTCGAGGTGCGGCTGCCGTTCTGCCAGCGCTCTGTTACCCGGTTGGCGCGGCGGCTGCCCGCCGAACACCGCGTACGCGGCGGTGAGGTGAAACGCGCGCTCTACTCGGCCGCCCGTGGTCTCGTGCCGGATTCGGTGCTGGAGCGGCCGAAACAGCCGTTCACGCTGCCGATCACCTCGATGCTCGCGGCCGGGCAGCCGTTGCACAGCTACGCCCGCGACCTGCTTTCCGGACCGTCGCTCGCCGACCGCGGGCAGCTCGATCCGAAGGCCGTGGCCGGGTTGTTCGACGCGCAGGCCGCCCGGCCGAACGACGAATCGGCGCTGGCCATCTGGTCGCTGCTCATCCACCGGATCTGGAGCGAGCAGCTCGTGAGCGGCGGCGCCGGGGAAAGGAGCGCGGCCTGATGCTCGCTCACATAGCGCATGCCCACGGCAGCCCGAGTTCCACGCTGGTGCTGCCCGCCGAACGGCTGCCGGCTTCCGAGGAAGCGCTCACCGAAGCGCTGTCCGACGGCGTTGCCTGGCTTGCCGAGCACGGCCTCGCCGCGGTCACGAAGATCGCGCTCGTGTCGGTCTCCGAGCATCCGCTGTTCGACCTCGACTACCGGTTCGTGCAGGTCATTCCCGGCGACCCGGCGCGGTTCGACTTCCGCGGCAGCTGCGGGCATTCGGTGCTCTCGTCGGTGGTCGTGGCGAGCAGGCTCGGCTGGATCGGCCGGCTCGCGCCCGAACACCGCGTCCGGGTGCGCGTGCTCAACAACAACGACCACGTGGTGTGCGAGGTCGACGAATGCGTCCGCGACCGGACGACGTTCACCGCGCACTTCCTCAACCACCCCGCGGTGCCGCTCGGCGAACTGCTGCCGTTCGGCGAGACCACCACGGACCTGCCCTTCGACGACGGCGCGATCCGGGTCTCCGCGGTCTCGGTCGGGAACCCGTACCTGTTCCTGTCCGGACACGACCTCGGCGTCGACACCCCGGAGGAGCTTTTCGCCGCCGGGCAGCCGCTTTTCCGCACGATGAGCGCGATCCGCCGCTCGGCCGCGCGGCAGTACGGCTATCCCGTCGACGGCGCGTTCCCGAAGGTGGCCGCGGTCCTGCCGGACGGCGAGAACGGCCTGGCCGCGCGCGCGGTCTCCGTGCCGTCGTGGCATCCGACGCTCGCGCTCACCGGCGCTGTTTGCCTCGGCGCGGCCCGCCGGATCCGCGGCACCATTCCGTTCCAGCTGGCCGGCGGCGAAACCCGGCGCACCGCGTCGCTGCGCATCCGCACCGCGGGCGGCTGCACCATTTCGGACGCCGCGGTGTCCGGCCACGAACAGGACAGCGAACTGTCCTGGGTCAGCGTCCCGGAGAAGGCGGTGTCGTTCACCGGCGCGGTGACCATCGATTCGTTCGATCCCCATGCCCTGAAGGAGGATTCGTGTCTGCTGTCGACCTGACCACGCCCGTGCGCCTCGGCGTCGACGAGCTGGTCGACGTTCTCGCCGAGCACGCCGCGGCGGCCGACGAAGCGGGCCGCCCGGCTCCCGAGGTGCTGGCCGCGCTGCGGAACTCGCCGTTGCCCGGCCTCGTCGTCCCGCGCCGGTACGGCGGAGCCGGGGCGGACGCCCTGGAGGGGAACCGGATGATCGCGCGGATCGCGCGGCAGGATCCGTCCACCGCGATCATCGCCTTCCAGCACATGGCAGTGTGCAGCCGGATCGCCGAATGGGGCAGCGACGCCCAGCGCGAAGAACTGCTGCCGAAACTCGCGTCCGGCGAGTGGCTGGCCGCGTCCGCGTGGAGCGAATCCGGTGCTGGCGCGGCGAAGAAGAACCTCTCGACCGTCGCCGACGAACTGCCCGACGGCGGCTGGACAGTCAGCGGCGGCAAGGCTTTCACCACCGGTGCCGGGGTTGCCGACGTCTACCTGGTGCTCGCGCAGAGCACGCCGGTGGGGGAGTCCGACGATGCCGCGTACGGATCCGGTGGACAGAGCTTCTTCCTCGTGCCCGCGACCAATCCGGGCATCGAGCCGGATCTGAGCCTGGACCTGGTCGGCATGCGCGCGTCGGCGACCGGGTTCGTGGAGCTCAAGGACTGCTGTCTCGGGCCGGAAGCGCTGCTCGGGCCGCGCGACACCGCGAGCACGATCATCGCGGGCGTCCGCCAGTCCGGGGCCACCCTCGGCGCGGTGTCGGCCGGAATCGCCGAAGCCGCGTGGGACCTCGGTTTCCAAGCCGCGCAACGGAAATCGCTGCTCGACCTGCAGGCCGTCCGGCACCGGCTGGTGGACCTGCGCGGGCAGGTGGAGTCCGCTCGCGCGCTGGTCGAACGGGCTGGCCGCCGTGACGGGGCCGACCCGGGCGAGGTGACGCTGCACAGCAAAATCCACGCCTCGCAGACGGCCGAGGAAGTCGTCGCCGCGATCGCGCGGCTGCTCGGCAGCGCCGGATACGTGGTGACGAACCCGATCAACCGGATGGCCCGCGACGCCCGCGCCGTCGCGCTGATGGGCCCGACCAACGACCTGAGCCGAGAGCTGGTGAGCCTGCCATGGGCCGCGTGAAGACCTACGACCTCGTCGTCCGGGGCGGCCGGGTGACCGGCCCCGGCGGCGTCCGCCTCGCCGATGTGGCTGTCACGGACGGGAAGATCGCCGACGTGCTCCCCGCCGGGAGCACGGTGTCCGGCACCGAGGAGATCGACGCCGCCGGGCGGCACGTCCTGCCCGGCCTGATCGATTCCCACGTGCACTTCCGCACGCCGGGCCTGACCGAAAAGGAAGACTGGGCGCACGCGTCGCGCGCCGCCGTGGCGGGCGGCGTCACCACTGTGTTCGACATGCCCAACACCCGCCCGGCGACCTTCACTCCTGCCGACGCCCGCGCCAAGGACGCGGAAATCCGCGGCACCAGCCTGGTCGACTACCGCTTCCACGCGGGCGTCAACCCAGAGGCCGTGGAATCGTTGGAAACGTTCGAACCCGCCGAGGCGATGACCGCGAAGGCGTTCCTCACCGGGCACCACACCGCACCACACGTGCTCCGGGACCCCGGTCGGCTCGACGAACTGTTCGCCGTCGCGAAACGCCAAGGCCTGCGACTGCTTTTCCACGCCGAGGACGACGACGTCTTCGCGCTGCTCGACCAGTGGCAGGGCGCCCCGGCGACCTACCGCGACTACGAACGGTTCCGGCCGCGTTCCGGCGGAATCGTCGCCGTGGCCAAGCTGATCGAACTGGCGCGGCAGCACGGCACCGCGGCGCACGTGCTGCACGTGTCGAGCCGGGAGGAGGCCGACCTGCTCACCGCGGCGGGCGCGGCCGGACTGCCGGTCACCTGGGAGGCGACCGGGCACCACCTGTCCTTCACAGCGGCCGACACCGCCCGCTTCGGTTCGCGGATCCGGCTCAGCCCCGCCATCCGGGAACAGGCCGACCAGGACCGCTTGTGGGACGCGGTCTTCCGCGGCGAAGTGTCCACTGTGGGCAGTGACCACGCGCCGCACGCGTTCGCGGACAAGACCGTCTCCGCTCCCGACGCCCCGCCCGGGCTGCCAGGAGTGCAGGAACTTTTCCCCGCCCTGTACACCGGCCTGTGCCGCCGGGCTCCCGACGCCACGCCGGACGACCTGCTGCCCATCGTCACCCGTGTTCTGGCCGCAGAACCCGCCCGGCTGTTCGGCATCGCCGACCGCAAGGGCGCGATCGCCCCCGGCCTGGACGCCGACCTGGTGCTGTTCGACCCAGCGGAAAACTGGTCCTTCGGCCCCGGCGACGTCCAGGCGAAATGCGGCTGGACCGCGTACGCGGGCTGGATGTTCACCGGCCGAGTCGCCCGCACCATCCGCAGGGGCCGCACGGTTTTCCGCCGGGAACACGGCTTCGGCACCCCCGACGGCGAATGGCTCAAGCCTGCTGACGTTCCCGCTCCGGCGGGTGATGCCCGATGACCGCCGCACTACTGGACGAATTCAAGGACGCCATGTCCGCACTGGCCGGCGGCGTCTGCGTGGTGACCGCCCTCGACGACGACGGCACCCCGCGCGGATACGCCGCGACCTCAGTGACGTCGGTGTCGATGCACCCGCCGCTGCTGCTCGTCTGCCAGGCGAAAACGTCCAGCTCCTACGACGTTTTCTCCCGCTGTTCACGCTTCGGCGTCAACGTCCTGGCCGCGGAACAAACCGAACTGGCCGCACTGTTCGCAACGCCCGGCGCCGACCGCTTCGGCAACACCGGCTTCCAACCGGGCGAGCAGGGCACCCTCCTGCACCCGGACGCACTGGCTGCCATCGAATGCCACCGCCGGGAAACCGTAGACGCCGGAGACCACGGCCTCCTGCTAGGCGAGGTCCGCGCAGCCACCACCCGCCCCGGCGACCCCCTCGTCTACCACGGCAGGCGCTACCAACGCACCCGACCGGTCTGACCCACTTTGGAGGACTCATGTTCGACATCCCCGACCGCGCCGGCCCGGCCCCGCGCACCCGCGGCCCGATCCCGCACGGCCAGCTCAACCAGATCGCCCCGACGACGCTGCAGGAAGAACTGTGGCAACGGATGCGCTCCCTGGCAGGCGTCTACCTCGCGCCGACGCACGTGCCCTACCCGGAAGCAAGGGCGATCCACCTGGCCCCGGAGTTCGGCACCGGTCCCGATGACGCGTTCATCAAGCACAGCCGCGAATTCGCCCACCTGCACCCGCAACAGGACGGGAGCCTGCACATGACGCTCCCGCCGATCGCGAAGAAACTGGTCACCGAGGCGGGGTGGGGCGTGCCGCACCCGATCCAGAACACGCAGCTCGTGTATGGGCCTCGGGACCGGGAAGAGACAGAGATCGTGTGGCGGGTGGTGCTGGAGTCGTACAGCTATGCCCGGGGGCGGCACAGCGACTGAGCGCTCGGGGTTGATGGCGGACGGCTCGACCAGCCGCGTGCGAGGGTAAAATCGTTCCCGTGACCGGGTGGACTCCAGCGGTGTACCGCGGAGACGGGGCATGGATCGGCATCATGCCCGGCGGCCTGATCGGCGCAGGCGTTGAACTGGAGGGCCGGGCGACCCTTGAAGCATCCGGGTTCGTGCCGATGTGGCCCTTCCTGGAGCGTGACCTGTCCGCCTGCCTCGGCGAGTTTTCCCGCGCGTGGGAATCTCTCGACGGGGGAGGCGTGTCCACCCCGGAGATGCTGATCGAGCTTACCGTCGAGTCGGCCTGGAACTCCGGACGTCCCTACTGGATGCGGCTGGCCGTTCCCTGGGCCGTCGAGATGGCGCGACTGCCGAATTTCGACCGCGAATTCGTCTCGGAGCTGCTCGGCCGGATGGCAAGCTCGGAGATCGCGGACACGGATCTGCGGGATCGAGTCGAGCGCGCTCTTTCGCAATGAACGAACGGCGAGGGCACAGTGCCCTCGCCGTTCGCCTTGAAAGCTGAATCAGAGCAGAACGATCACCAGCCGCGCTCAGCGAGCCGGTGCGGCTCCGGCACGTCCTCGACGTTGATCCCCACCATCGCCTCGCCCAACCCGCGCGACACCTTCGCCAGCACATCAGGGTCGTCGTAGAACGTCGTAGCCTTCACGATCGCCTCGGCGCGCTGCGCCGGGTTGCCGGACTTGAAGATGCCCGAGCCGACGAACACGCCCTCCGCGCCCAGTTGCATCATCATCGCCGCGTCGGCCGGGGTCGCGATGCCGCCCGCGGTGAACAGCACCACCGGCAGCTTGCCCGCCTCGGCCACTTCGCGAACCAGCTCGTACGGCGCCTGCAGCTCCTTGGCCGCGACGAACAGCTCGTCCTCCGGCAGGTTCTGCAGGCGGCGGATCTCGCCGCGGATCTTGCGCATGTGCGTGGTCGCGTTGGAGACGTCGCCGGTGCCGGCCTCGCCCTTCGAGCGGATCATCGCCGCGCCCTCGGTGATGCGGCGCAGCGCCTCGCCCAGGTTGGTCGCGCCGCACACGAACGGCACGGTGAACGCCCACTTGTCGATGTGGTTCGCGTAGTCGGCGGGGGTGAGCACCTCGGACTCGTCGATGTAGTCGACGCCGAGCGACTGCAGCACCTGTGCCTCGACGAAGTGGCCGATCCGGGCCTTCGCCATCACCGGGATCGACACCGCCTCGATGATGCCGTCGATCAGGTCCGGGTCGCTCATCCGGGCGACGCCGCCCTGCGCGCGGATGTCCGCGGGGACGCGCTCCAGCGCCATGACGGCGACCGCGCCCGCGTCCTCGGCGATCTTGGCCTGGTCGGCGGTCACGACGTCCATGATCACGCCGCCCTTGAGCATCTCCGCCATGCCGCGCTTCACCTTCGCGGTGCCGGTGACGGTCTGGGGTTCGGCGTTCTGCTGCTGTGACACCTTCGGGCCTTTCTCGGGGGGAGCGGAAGCTTTCTTCTCCTCCAGCGTAGGTCGCCGGTGGACCGCTGAGGCAGGCCATTGCACGGGTATCTCGGAAGGCCACTTCCCTCGGCGGAAGATCCACTTGGGCTCGGTCACGTTTCCGGCAGGATGCGTTGACCTGGGCCTTCCGGATCGGCCTACCATGGGAGACAGGTCCAGGCCGGGAACGGCAGAATGGACCGGTGCCGGTGGAGACCACCTTCGAGGTGGCCACTGGCGACAGATTTCAGCAGTCCACTTCACATCGGCTCAGTACCGGCCGACGGCGCGCTCCGCGAGTGGGCGGCGGCCCTGGTGCTGCCCGCCTGACCTGCCCGGTTGCGTTCCGGACGGTCCCCCTAAGCTGGTGCGAACGTCTCACGGGAGGTCGGGTGGCGACAGCTACGGGAGCACGGCCGGCGGTCGGCGTGCTCGCCTTGCAAGGCGCCGTGCGCGAGCACGTCGCGATGCTGGAAAGCGCGGGCGCCCGCGCGGTTCCGGTGCGCCGCCCCACTGAGCTGTCCGAGATAGACGGCCTGGTGCTGCCCGGCGGGGAGTCCACCACGATGTCGCGGCTGCTCGAGACCTTCGAGCTGCTCGAACCGCTGCGCGAGGCGATCGCGGGCGGCCTGCCCGCCTTCGGCTCGTGCGCCGGGATGATCCTGCTGGCCCGCCAGGTGCTCGACGGGCGCCCGGACCAGCAGCAGCTCGGCGGCCTCGACGTGGTCGTGCGGCGCAACGCGTTCGGCAGGCAGGTCGACTCCTTCGAGGCCGATCTCCCGTTCGCCGGCGTTCCCGGCGGGCCGCTGCACGCGGTGTTCATCCGGGCCCCGTGGGTCGAGAAGGCGGGAGACGGCGTCGAGGTGCTGGCCACCGTGCCCGACCCGGAGGACCCGCCGGACGGGCCGAGGGCGGATAGGATCGTCGCCGTCCGGCAGGGGGCGGTGGTGGCCACGGCGTTCCACCCGGAGATCACCCGGGACGAGCGCGTGCACCGGCTGTTCGTCGAGCTCGTGCGGAAAGCCTGAGCAAAGGATTGCGGCGGCCGCGCCGGGAGGCACGCGGCCGCGGGAACAGATGGAGGAAAGATGAGCGGCCACTCCAAGTGGGCCACGACGAAGCACAAGAAGGCGAACCTCGACGCCAAGCGGGGCAAGCTCTTCGCGCGGCTGATCAAGAACATCGAGGTCGCCGCCCGCACCGGGACCGGGGGAGGGGACCCGGACGGCAACCCGACGCTGTACGACGCGATCCAGAAGGCGAAGAAGAACTCCGTCCCGCAGGACAACATCGAGCGCGCGCGCAAGCGCGGCGCCGGCGAGGAAGCGGGCGGCGCCGACTGGCAGAACATCACGTACGAGGGCTACGGCCCGAACGGCGTGGCGGTGCTGATCGAGTGCCTCACCGACAACAAGAACCGCGCCGCGATGGAGGTCCGGACCGCGCTCACGCGCAACAACGGCTCGCTCGCCGACCCGGGCTCGGTCGCCTACATGTTCAACCGCAAGGGCGTCGTGATCATGCCCAAGGCGGACGCGACCGAGGACGACGTCCTCATGGCGGTCCTCGACGCGGGCGCCGAGGAGGTCAACGACCTCGACGAGAGCTTCGAGATCGTCTCCGAGGGCGGCGACCTGGTGCCGGTGCGCAAGGCGCTGCAGGAGGCCGGGTTCGAGTACGAATCGGCCGAGCTGACCTTCCTGCCGTCGGTGAGCGTCCCGCTCGACGTCGACGGCGCGAAGAAGGTCTTCAAGCTGATCGACGCGCTCGAGGACTGCGACGACGTGCAGAACGTGTACGCCAACTTCGACGTGTCCGATGAGGTCATGGCCGCGGTGGACTGATCCAATCGCCCGCGACACGGCCGCGCCCCCGGCACTCCGGGGGCGCGGCCGTTTTCGGATAAATTTCCGTTGGCGCGCAAGGGAAACCGCGAAAATCCTTGGGACGGCGGGAAAATGACCGGCGCGGGGACTGGGCTCGGGCGCGCGGGTGGGGCAGAATGTCCGCCGTGACGACCTCCGCCCTCACCGAGCAAGAGCAGAGCCTCATCGCCTGGATCGAAACCCAGGCGAGGGAACGAGGGAACGCGGTCATCGCCGTGCCCGCCGACGAGCAGGGCGCGGGCTACTGCTTCACCGCGTGCGCGTGGGCGTTGCACAACGTGCCCGAGGCCGTCGTGATCGGACTGCCCGACCACATGGCCCCGGTGCTGCTCGACGCATACGTCGACCGGTCCGCCAACGGCGAGATCTTCGAGGTCGGCAAACGCTACGACGATTTCTTCGACGGCGCGCCGGTGATCTTCGAACGCGTCGCGAAAGGCCACTACCCGGAGTACTTCGGGTCCGCGTTCCTCGTCTACCCGGACGGCGACTTCCCGGCGCTGCAGATGATCGTCGCGACGCCGGAGGGCTACTTCCCGTGGCACGCCGACGCGCCCGAGGGCTTCGCCGAATGGCAGCCGGTGCTCACCGAGAGCGGGGACCCGGAGAGCTGGACTCCCGGCGTCGACGGTCCCTGACCCGGCTCGCCGCGGCCCGGTTTCGCGGTACGTGAGGGCCACCCTCATTGACTCTGATTCCCTCAGGGTTCCCCTCACGTACCTGAAGACCGAGTCTCCGGCACAGCGGCTAGCCCAGCGCGGCCAGGTCGTCGGCGGCGTCGGGAAATCGCGCGGCCAGCGTCGCCGGGTCCGCGAACTCCACGCAGTCGTCGGTATAAGGCGGCATCACCACGGTGCCGAGCAGGCTCCAGGCGCCCAGCGGCACCGTCGCCTGCCAGGTCCCGGCAGGCACGACCACCTGCGGACGTTCTCCGGCGGCGACATCGCTGCCCAGCACCGGACGCGTCACCTCGCCGCCGGGATGCAGCAAGAGCATCCGGGCAGGCGAGCCAGCGTGGTGCACGAACACCTCGACGCGGTCGAGACGGTGCGGCGCGGAGATTTCGGGCGCGGTGAGCAGGTAATAAATCGCCGAACCCTCGTCCGCGCGCCAGCTCTGCGCGAACCGGCCGCCCTCCACCGGAAGCGGCTCCAGACCCAGGTGCGCGACGTAGTCCTCCGGTCCCGGCATGCCTCCATCGTGCTCGCGGGGGCGATCAGGCGTCCACCTCGGCCGCCGTTTTCGCGTGTCCGTCCGCCGGGCCGCGCTCGGCGACCGTTAGCCTGCATCTCGAACGGATGTTCGCGCGGGCGAAGGAGAAACGGTGCGGGTGCTCGGGGTCGACCCCGGTCTGACCAGGTGCGGCCTCGGCGTGGTCGACGGCGGCAAGGGCCGGTCGGTGCGCCCGGTCGCGGTCGGGGTCGTGCGCACGCCCGCCGACCAGGATCTCGCGCAGCGGTTGCTCGGCGTCGCCGACGAGGTGGAGCGCTGGCTCGACAAGTACCGGCCCGAAGCCGTTGCCGTCGAGCGGGTGTTCGCGCAGCACAACGTCCGCACCGCGATGGGCACCGCGCAGGCGGGCGGGGTCGTCGCGCTGTCGGCGGCGCGGCGCGGGCTGCCGGTCGTTTTTCACACGCCCAGCGAGGTCAAGGCCGCCGTCACCGGGTCCGGGCGCGCGGACAAAGCGCAGGTCACCACTATGGTGATGCGGCTGCTCGGGCTCGAGGTCAAACCGCATCCGGCGGACGCGGCCGACGCGCTCGCGCTCGCCATCTGCCACCTCTGGCGCGAGCCGATGCGGGTCCGGCTCGCCGAGGCCGAGGCCCGCGCGGCCGAACTGGTCCGCGCGCACAAGGCCCGGCTGGCGGCCGCGGCCAAAGCGGCCGGAACCACCACGAAGCAGAACGAAACAGGAGCACGACGATGATCTCCTCGGTACGCGGCGAAGTGCTGTCCGTCGGGCTCGACCACGTGGTGGTCGAGGTCGGCGGCGTCGGCCTCGCCGTGCAGGCCACCCCGGCGACGCTGGCCACGCTGCGCCGCGGCGAGCAGACGCGGCTGCACACCGCGCTGGTCGTGCGCGAGGATTCGCTGACCCTCTTCGGGTTCGCCGAGGAGGACGCGCGCGAGCTGTTCGGCCTGCTTCAGACAGTGTCCGGGATCGGGCCGCGGCTCGCACTGGCGACGCTGGCCGTGCTGGAGCCGGACAAGCTGCGCGCGGCGCTCGTCGAAGGCAACATCACTGTGCTCACGCAGGTGCCCGGCATCGGCCGCAAGGGGGCCGAGCGGCTCAGCCTCGAACTGCGGGACAAGGTCACCGCGCTCGGCGGCGCCGCCGACGCCCCGGTCGTCACCGCGCCCGGCGCGCTGCGCGGCGAGGTGGTGGAAGCGCTGGCCGGACTGGGTTTCCCGGCCAAACAAGCCGAGCAGGCGGTGGACCGCGTGCTCTCCGAGGGCGACGGGCACACCACGTCCTCGGTGCTGCGCGCGGCGCTGGCCGCGCTGGGCCGCAAGCGGTAGCCGCCGATGAACCACGAAGTGACCGAGTTCGACACCGGCGGATACGAGGCGGACGACGAAACCCTGTCCGCGCTCGCGCAGACCGGCGAACGCGACCTGGAGACCTCGCTCCGGCCGCGCAAACTGGACGAGTTCGTCGGCCAGGAACGCGTCCGCGAGCAGCTGGAACTGGTGCTGGAGAGCGCCCGGCGGCGCGACGTGCCGCCGGACCACGTGCTGCTGTCCGGCCCGCCCGGCCTCGGCAAGACGAGCATGGCGATGATCGTCGCCGCCGAACTGGGCGCGGCCATCCGGATCACCTCCGGGCCGGCGCTGGAACGCGCGGGCGACCTGGCCGCGATGCTGTCCAACCTCGCGCCCGGCGACGTCCTGTTCATCGACGAGATCCACCGCATCGCCCGGCCCGCCGAGGAAATGCTGTACCTCGCGATGGAGGACTTCCGGGTCGACGTCGTCGTCGGCAAGGGGCCCGGCGCGACCAGCATCCCGCTGGAAATCGCGCCGTTCACGCTGGTCGGGGCCACCACCCGGTCCGGATCGCTGACCGGCCCGCTGCGCGACCGGTTCGGCTTCACCGGCCAGATGGAGTTCTACTCGGCGGCCGAGCTGGAGCTGGTCGTCCGCCGTGCCGCGAAGATCCTCGGCATCGAGATCGACAGCGACGGCTGCGCCGAAATCGCCGGCCGTTCGCGCGGCACGCCCCGGATCGCCAACCGGCTGCTGCGCCGGGTCCGCGACTACGCCGAGGTGCGCGCCGACGGCAAGGTGACCCTGGAGGTCGCGCAGGCCGCGCTGAAGGTCTACGACGTCGACGAGCTGGGCCTGGACCGGCTGGACCGGGCCGTCCTCGGCGCTTTGACCCGTTCGTTCGGCGGGGGACCGGTGGGCATTTCGACGCTCGCGGTCGCCGTCGGCGAGGAGGCCACTACGGTCGAGGAGGTGTGCGAGCCCTACCTGGTCCGGGCCGGTATGCTCGCCCGCACTCCGCGCGGCCGGGTCGCGACCGCGGCCGCGTGGCTGCACCTCGGACTGGTTCCGCCCGCCGACGCCGGACGGCCAGACCAGGGTGGTCCGACGCTGTTCGACCAGGCCTGACAAGGGCGGACAGCGGCCCGGGTGGTGGCGTTTCCGCCGGTACCTGGCACACTCGAACACAGCACATCCGTCGAAACCGGACGCGGGCAGCCGAGAAAGGCGTCCGTCGAGGAGAGTCATGAACCAGTTACTGCTGCCGTTGCTGCTGCTGCTCGTGGTGGCCGTGCCGCTCGTCATGGGCACCCGCAAGCAGAAGAAGCAGCAGGCGGCTCAGCAGGAGATGCAGAACAGCATCGCCCCCGGCGACCGCGTGATGACCACGTCGGGCATGTACGGCACGGTCGCCGACACCAGCAGCGACACCACGATCGACATCGAGATCGCGCCGGGCGTCGTCACCACCTGGCTGCGGCTCGCGGTGCGCGAGAAGGTCGAGCCCGTCACCGAGGCCGAGGAGAACGAGGACTCGGCCGAGACCGAGGTCGCGGGCATCGAGTCGTCGACGTCTTCGGAGGCCCCGGCCCAGGAGTCGATCTCCGCCGAGGAGAGCAAGACCTCCGGTGCGCAGGTGGCGCCCCCGCTGGAGCACGGGAAGAAGTAGCCTCCGCGCTTCACCGGGCAGTGATCCGCCCACAGCCTACGAAAGTCGGTACGGGCGAACGCCGGGCTCACGCAGCACCGAGTACTGTCTCGGTGCTGCGTGCGTGTCCGCCGTCATAGTTCACGCCCAGCCGCGTCCGGAGGACCCCCTTCCGGCTCGCGCACCCGAAGCACTTGGGGTCCATCCAGTCCGTGCCAGTTCGAGGAGACCGAAGCACAGTGGCACCATCGGCCGGGCATCTCCGCCCGGGACGCTATCTCGCCTTCTTCGCCCTGATCGTGGTCGTGCTGTACGCCTTGGTGTTCTTCACCGGCAGCGGCAAAGCGACGCCGAAACTCGGCATCGACCTCCAGGGCGGCACCCGGGTCACGCTCACCGCGCGCACGCCCGACGGCGGCCAGCCCACCCGCGATTCGCTGAACCAGGCGCGCCAGATCATCGAGACCCGCGTGAACGGGATCGGCGTCGGCGGCACCGAGGTGGTGCTCGACGGCAACAACATCGTGATCACCGTGCCGGGCGAGCAGGGCGACGAGGCGAAGAACCTGGGCCGGACCGCCAAGCTCGGGATCCGCGAGGTGATCACCTCGGTCCCGAACACCCCGGCCGCGCCGCCCTCGGCTCCCGCCTCCGGCGCCCCGAGCGCCCCGGCGACCGCGCCGAGCAAGCCGGCCGGCGGCGGGGGAGCGGAAGGCGCCCCGGCGCAGCAGCCGCCGAGCACGACCCCGTCGGCCCCGGCCTCGGGAGCAGGCGGCCAGGACGCGGGCAAGAACCCGATCGAGCAGGCCCGCGCGGTGCGCCAGGCTCCCGCGCTGATGCCGAAGGACCCGAAGAACCAGCAGGAGGCCGCCGCCGCGCAGGCCGCACAGCAGAAGGCGCTCGCCGCCCTCACCTGCGCGCCCAACGCCGCGGACCCGCTGGAGGGCAACGACCTGCCGAACCAGCCGCTGGTCACCTGCGGCGACAAGGACGCCACCAAGTACGTGCTCGGCCCGGAGATCATCCCCGGCACCGAGATCTCCAATGCGAACTCCGGCTACGACCAGCAGCGCGGCCAGTGGATCGTCGACCTGAGCTTCAAGAGCGCGGGCGGCAAGACCTGGGGCGACTTCACGTCGGCCAACATCGGCAAGCAGGCGGCGTTCGTGCTCGACACGGACGTGGTCTCCGCGCCGACCGTGCAGAACGCCATCCTCGGCGGCAACACGCAGATCACCGGCAAGTTCACCCAGACCGACGCGAAGAACCTGGCGGACATCCTCAAGTACGGTTCGCTCCCGCTGTCGTTCGACTCGTCCGACGCCACCACGGTGTCCGCGACGCTGGGCTACGCCTCGCTGCAGGCCGGCCTGATCGCCGGCGCGATCGGCCTCGCCGTCGTGTTCGTCTACTGCCTGTTCTACTACCGGCTGCTCGGCATCCTCACGATCTGGTCGCTGGTGCTGTCCGGCCTGCTCGTGTACGCGGTGCTGGTGCTGCTCGGGCGGTGGATCGGGTACACGCTCGACCTCGCGGGCGTCGCCGGCCTGATCATCGCGATCGGCATCACGGCGGACTCGTTCGTCATTTACTTCGAACGGCTGAAAGACGAGATCCGGGAGGGCCGGACCTTCCGGTCCGCGGTGCCGCGCGGCTGGGCCCGGGCGCGGCGCACGATCCTGGCCTCGGACGCGGTCAGCTTCCTCGCCGCCGCGATCCTGTACATCATCGCCGTCGGCGACGTGCAGGGCTTCGCGTTCACCCTCGGCATGTCGACGGTGCTCGACCTGGTGGTCGTCTACCTGGTCACGCATCCGCTCGTGGCGATGGTGTCGACCTCGAAGTCGAAGTTCCTGTCCAACCCCCGGAATCTCGGCCTCGGCGCCGTCCAGAAGCTCGGCGCGCAGCGCAAGTCCACGCGCCCCGCTCCCGGCCGCCGCGCGAACGTGAAGGAGGCCTGACGTGAGCGACGAAACCGCAGGCGTCACCTCGGAAAACCCGGACGGCCCGGACAGCGGGGCCACCGCCGCCGCCAAGGCGGGCAAGAAGGAAAGCTTCTTCCACCGGCTCCACGTCGGCACCGGCGCGGTCGACATCGTCGGCTCGCGCAAGCGCTGGTACATCTTCTTCGCGCTGCTTCTCCTGGTGTGCATCGGCTCGATGATCTTCCGCGGCTTCAACGTGGGCATCGAGTTCGAAGGCGGCACGCAGATCCAGCTGCCCGCGCACGGTTCGCACGGCCAGATCACCCAGGACCAGGTGATCAAGTCGTTCAACACCGCGCTGGGCGAGGCCCCGGCGGAGACCCAGACCGTCGGCACCGGCAACGCGGCGACCATCCAGACCCGCTCCGAGACCCTCACCGCCGACCAGGTGGCGAAGGTCAAGAAGCAGATCTTCGAGGATCTGGGCCCGATCGGCACCAACGGCAAGTCGAGCGAGCAGGCGATCAGCGACAGCGCGGTGAGCGCGTCGTGGGGCAACGAGATCTCGCGCCAGGCCCTGATCGCGCTCGCCGTGTTCCTGGTCGCGGTCGTGATCTTCCTGGCGATCTACTTCGACACCAGGATGGCGTTCGCGGCGCTCATCTCTCTGCTGCACGACATCGTGGTCACCGCGGGCGTGTACTCGCTCGTGGGCTTCGAGGTCACGCCCGCGACCGTGATCGGTCTGCTGACGATTCTCGGCTTCTCGCTGTACGACACCGTGGTGGTGTTCGACAAGGTCCGGGAAAACACCCGGGGCCTGCTCGGCCTGTCGCGGCGCACGTACGCCGAAGCCGCGAACCTGGCGCTGAACCAGACCCTGATGCGATCGTTCAACACGGCGTTCATCGCCCTGCTGCCGATCCTGGGCCTGCTCATCGTCGGCTACATCCTGCTCGGCTCGGGCACGCTGCAGGACCTGGCGCTGGTGCAGCTGACCGGTACCTTGGTCGGCGTCCTGTCGTCGGTCGCACTGGCGACGCCGCTGCTGGTCGACTTCAAGATGCGCGACCCGCAATATCGCCAGCAGGCCGACCGGGTGGCGGCCCGCCGGGCGAAGGCCGCGAAGCGCGAGGCAGCGGACGACGACTTCGACACAGGCGACGAAGAGCAGCTGGCCGCCGAACTCCGCAAGGAAAAGGCAATGGCCGCAGCGGCCGGCGTCCCCGCGCGGCACCCGAAGCAGCGTCCGTCGGGGAAGAAGAAGCGCTGAGCCCATGAAGCTCGACGAGGCACTGGACCTGATCGCCGAAGTCCCGGACTTCCCGGAACCAGGCGTCCTGTTCCGCGATCTCAGCCCGCTGTTCGCCGACGGCCCAGGCTTCGCCGCGGTCGCCGACGGCTTGGCGCACACCCTCGACCCGGCCGCCGATCTGGTGGCCGGCGTCGAGGCCCGCGGCTTCCTCCTGGCCGCCGCGGTCGGCTACTCCCGCGGCATGGGCGTGGTCCTGGTCCGAAAACCAGGCAAACTCCCGTCGGTCGCAGGCCGGGTCGACTACTCCCTGGAATACGGCACCGCGAGCGTCGAACTGCCCGCAAACGTAGTGAAGCCAGGCCAGCGCATCGCGATCATGGACGACGTCCTGGCCACCGGCGGCACCGTGGCAGCGACAGCGAAACTCCTGGAAGACGCGGGCGCGACAGTCACCGGCGTATCGGTCGTGCTGGAGCTGGCCGCCCTGCAGGGCCGCTCCGCCCTGGGCGGCCGCGCGGTACACACACTCCGCACCGTCTGACACTCCGCGCAGGCTGTACGTGAGGGGAACCCTGAGGGAATCAGATTCCCTCAGGGTTCCCCTCACGACTTTTCGCACGCCGTAAGAGGCCCCTTCACGGACTTAGCCTCCCTCAAGGAGCCCTTCACGGACCGCCCCGCCCTGCCGCTCGCTGCCGCGAGGACGTGCCCCAACGTGGCATTGGGTGCGTCGCACGCACCCGATGTGGCATTCGGCGCGTCAGACGCACCCAACGCCACATTGGGGCGCTAGCCCAAGCCCACCACACAACCACAGCCGATGCACCCAACCGGCGTTGCACCCACACCACCCCCGCACCCCGATACGAAGCCAAAATGCGGTCTGTGGGTGCTTGTCAAGGCATCTTTCCAGCCTTGACAAGCACCCACAGACCGTCATCACAATCAAGCTTCGGGGTGCCCCACGCAACCAAAGCGGCAAGGTCGCCGCCAGGCGACGAGCCGACAGCAACAGAGCGCAACGGCACGTCACCAACTCGACCAAAAGACCAACCGGTTACCCTGAAGGTTCGAGGCCGCACGAAGCAGCTGGAGGTGCGGGTGAGCCAAGAGCTCGACGCCAACGTCCCCGCCAAGGGCGGTGCCACCCCCTCCAAAGGCGGCACCCCCGCCAAAACCGGTGCCAAAACCGGCGCCACCGCCGCAGACCCCGGGCGGCCGAACGGAGCCGCACCCAACCCGTCCGCGACCCGCCGCGTCCGCGCCCGCCTGGCCCGCCGGATCACCGCCCAACGCGCCGCCCCGGTCAAACAGGTCCTCGAACCCCTGGCGGTCATCCACCGCGAACTGCACCCGAACTCCGACCTGGGCCAACTCCAACGCGCCTACGACGTAGCCGAAGAACTCCACCGAGAACAACGCCGCAAATCCGGCGACCCGTACATCACCCACCCCCTCGCGGTCGCCACCATCCTCGCCGAACTGGGCATGGACACCACCACCCTCGTAGCAGCCCTGCTGCACGACACGGTGGAAGACACCGGCTACTCCCTGGAACAACTCAAGGCCGATTTCGGCGACAAGGTCGGCGAACTAGTCGACGGCGTAACAAAGCTGGACAAGGTCAAGCTCGGCACCTCGGCCGAGGCGGAGACCATCCGCAAAATGGTGATCGCGATGGCGAAGGACCCGCGCGTCCTGGTCATCAAGCTCGCCGACCGGCTGCACAACATGCGCACGATGCGCTTCCTGCCGCCGGAGAAGCAGGCCCGCAAGGCGCGCGAGACGCTCGAGGTGCTCGCCCCGCTGGCGCACCGGCTCGGCATGGCCACGGTGAAGTGGGAGCTGGAAGACCTCGCGTTCGCGATCCTGCAGCCGAAGAAGTACGACGAGATCGTCCGGCTGGTCGCCGACCGCGCGCCCTCGCGCGACACCTACCTGCGCAAGGTGATCGCGGACCTGACGAACAACCTGGTGTCGTCGCGGATCACCGCGAAGGTCGAGGGGCGGCCGAAGCACTACTACTCGATCCACCAGAAGATGATCGTCCGCGGCCGGGACCTGGACGACATCCACGACCTGGTCGGCGTGCGGATCCTGGTCGAGGACGTGCGCGACTGCTACGCCGCGATGGGCGTCGTCCACGCGCTGTGGCAGCCGGTGCCCGGGCGGTTCAAGGACTACATCGCGCAGCCGCGGTTCGGCGTGTACCAGTCGCTGCACACCACCGTGATCGGGCCGGACGGCAAACCGCTCGAGGTGCAGATCCGCACCTACGACATGCACCGCACCGCCGAGTACGGCATCGCCGCGCACTGGCGGTACAAGGAAACCAAGGGCACGCACGCCAGCAACAACGGCATGGAGCTGGACGAGATCGCGTGGATGCGGCAGCTGCTCGACTGGCAGCGCGAGGCCGCGGACCCGGGCGACTTCCTCGAATCGCTGCGCTACGAACTGGCCGCGCGCGAGATCTTCGTGTTCACGCCGAAGGGCGACGTGATCACGCTGCCCGCGGATTCGACGCCGGTGGACTTCGCGTACGCGGTGCACACCGAGGTCGGCCACCGCTGTATCGGCGCGCGCGTGAACGGGCGGCTGGTCGCGCTCGAGCGGAAGCTCGAGAACGGCGAGGTCGTCGAGATCTTCACGTCCAAGGCGGAAAGCGCCGGGCCGAGCCGCGACTGGCTGCAGTTCGCCGGTTCGCCGAAGGCGCGCGCGAAGATCCGGCAGTGGTTCGCGAAGGAGCGCCGCGACGAGGCGATCGACGCGGGCAAGGAAGCGATCACCAAGGAGATCCGCAAGGTCGGGCTGCCGATCCAGCGGCTCGTCTCGGCGGAGTCGATGGGCTCGGTAGCGACCGAGCTGCGGCATGGCGACATTTCGTCGCTGTACGCGGCGGTCGGCGAGGGCCACACCAGCGCGAAGCACGTGGTGCAGCGGCTGGTCGCGCTCATCGGCGGGGTCGAGGAGGCCGAGGAGGAGCTGGCCGAACGGGCCACGCCGTCCACGGTCACGCGCCGCCGCGGCTCGAACGACGTCGGCGTCATCGTGAAGGGCGCGAGCGACGTCTGGGCGAAGCTGGCGCGCTGCTGCACGCCGGTGCCAGGCGACGAGATCCTCGGCTTCGTGACGCGCGGCGGCGGCGTGAGCGTGCACCGGACGGACTGCACGAACGCCGACGACCTGCGGACCCAGCCGGAGCGGCTGGTCGAGGTCGAGTGGGCGCCGTCGTCCTCCTCGGTGTTCCTGGTGGCGATCCAGGTCGAGGCGCTCGACCGGCACCGGCTGCTGTCGGACGTCACGAAGGTGCTGGCCGACGAGAAGGTGAACATCCTGTCGGCCTCGGTGACGACGTCGCGGGACCGGGTGGCGGTGAGCCGGTTCTCGTTCGAGATGGGCGACCCGAAACACCTCGGGCACGTGCTCAAGGTCGTTCGCGGCGTCGAGGGCGTGTACGACGTGTACCGGGTGACCTCGGCTTCGTAGTTCAGAACGCCGTCGCGACCAGCGCGGCCAGCGGCGGGAGTGCTTGGGCGAGCGCCCCGGCACGTCCCGCGCCGCGCGGTCGGCTCAGTGCGAGCAGGTCGGACACGCCCAGCGCGATCCCGGCGAGCGTCATGAACGCGCAGCTGTAGAGCACGAGCACGCGTCCGGCCGCGGCCTCGCCGGTGTGCAGCAGCACCAGGCCGGTCACCGGTCCGCCGGCGAGGAACAGGTTGTACCAGCCGACGTTGAACGACCAGAGCCGCGTGGCGGGCAGATTCTCGGCGGGGATCCGGAAGATGCCCGCGTGCACGCCCGGCCGTTCGAACAGCAGCACTTCCCACGCGAAGGCCGCCAGGTGCACCAGAACGGCGATCCCGGCGAGAACCTGCGCCACGATGTTCACGCCACTGGCTCCCCGAACGTGACCCCGTGCCGGGCCGCGATGTCGCCGAGCAGCGGCACGGCGGCCGGCCACAGGGCGTTGGCCGGGACGGTGCGGTCGATCTCGCGGAAGAACTCGCCCATCGCGTCGTCCGGGGTCAGCACGAGGAACTTCGCGTGCGGCGTGCGCACGGTGAACGTGTTGGGGACGCCCGCCGGGATGTGCACGAAGGAACCGGGGCCGAGTTCGTGGAGTTCGCCGTCGAGGCGGACGGTGATGCGGCCGCACAGGACGTAGAAGCCTTTCGCCCACGGGTCGGCGTGCGGCGGGACGGCGGGGCCGCGCGAGGCGTCGACCTCGAACAATTCGTAGCCGCCGGTGTCCGCGGCGGACGCTTTCACCGTCACGATGGCGTCTTTCGTGTCCAGTTCAGGGCCTTCGCCCGAGGTGCTGAGGTGAATGGTCATGCCACCGAAGGTAGAAACGCCGAGGCGGCGCGACCATCCCGGAAATCAGGGATACCGGCTGGGGAAGGGCGCGCGCATACTTCCTCGGGTGTGGGAAAGCCGGGCGCGGGGCGTGCGGCGGGAGCTGGCGGCTCTCGCCACGGCCGGCTGCGGTGTCGCCGAGCTGCACGCGGCGGCCATCGAACTGGTCGACCGGGTCGTGCCGACGGAGTTGACCTGCTGGGCGTCGCTGGATCCGGACACCGCCGTGATCAGTTCGATGACCAGCGGCCGCGCGCGCATCCCGGGGGAGTACGAGCCGCTGCTGGCGACGTATGAGTACGACGGCGCGGAGCCGCATGCTTTCGCGCAGCTCGCCCGGCGGCCGGTCCCGGTGGCGCGGCTTTCCGGTCTGCCGCGCCGGGAACGCGAGCGCAGCGGCCGGTGGGCGCGGGTGTGGCGGCCGCTCGGGCTGGAGAGCGAGCTGCGCGTCGGGTTTCGCGCGGACGGCGTCTGCTGGGCCGCCGCCGGGCTGGTGCGACGGGGCGAGTTCAGCGACCGCGAGGTCGAGTTCCTGACCTCGATCGGGCCGACGCTGGCCGCCGCCACGCGAGTGGCGGCGCTGGCGCGAGGCGCGGCTTCGGCGGCGGAACCGGCGATTGTCGTGGTCGGACCGGACGGCCGCCGGCGCGGGGCGACCGAAGGCGTCGGCGCGTGGGAGTCCGAATTGGACGCGATCGCCGACGGCCGGTTCGCGATGCTGCTGCGCGCGGTCGCGGTCGGCGCTCAGACCGCGGCGAGCGGCACGTTCCGCGCCAGGGTTCGCGACGCACGCGGCGGCTGGATTGTGTTGCAGGCCAGCAGATTGGTCACCGGCGACGACGCGCGCGACATCGTCGTGACGATCCGCCGAGCCTCCGGCGGGGAGCTGCTGGACGTGCTGCTCGCGGCCTACCGGCTGACCGCGCGCGAACGCGACGTGTGCCGGGAAGTCCTGTCCGGACTGTCCACTTCGGACATCGCGGCGCGGCTGGGGATCTCTGCGAACACCGTGCAGGACCACCTGAAGTCGGTGTTCGGCAAGGTCGGCGTGCGCAGCCGGGGCGAGCTGACGGCGCGGCTGTCCGGTTAGGCCGGTGATCTGTCCCACAGCGGGATTGTCGCAGGGGCGCATTAGGGTGCTGGCATGACGGACGGACTCGAGTTCACCCGCGAAGGCGCCGTGGCCCGGCTGACGTTCTCCCGCCCGGAGAAGATGAACGCGATCACCCACGGCATGTGGGCGGCGATCCCGGGCGTGGCGGCCGAGGTCGAGGCCGATCCCGAGCTGAAGGTGCTCGTGCTGACCGGGGCCGGACGGCATTTCTCCGCGGGCGCGGACATCGGCGAGTTCCGCGAGCTGCGTTCGACCGCGGACGCCGCCGCGAAGTACGACGAGGCCGTGGACAGCGCGGTGGCGGCGCTGACCGCGATGCGCAAGCCGACGGTCGCGATGGTCCAGGGCAACTGCATCGGCGGCGGTTGCCAGATCTCGGTCGCCTGCGACTTCCGCTTCGCCGCGGACGACGCGCGCTTCGGCATCACCCCGGCCAAACTCGGCATCGTCTACCACTTCGCCTCGACGCGGCAGCTGGTATCGCTGGTCGGCCCGGCGAACGCCAAGTACTTCCTGCTGTCCGGCGAACTCGTCGACGCGACCCGGGCCCGCGAGATCGGGCTGGTCAACGACGTGTTCCCGGCCGCGGACCTGGAATCCGCGACAGCGCGGTTCACCGAGACGCTGTGCGGGCGTTCGCAAGCGTCGATCCGCGGGATGAACCGGATCATCGAGAAAATCGTGGCGGGCCAGGAGAAGACCGACGACGAGGTCGAGGAGATCCGGCTCGCCGCGCTGCACGGGGAGGACTACGCGGAGGGCGTGGACGCGTTCCTGAACCGGCGCGCGCCGAAGTTCACCTACCGCTGACCGGCACGGTAAAGCAATTGACGGCCCGGTGAGACTGGGCCTGTGGCTCTGACAATTCACCACCGCAGCCAGGACCCGGAGCTTTTCCGGACGGTCGACCACGCCGATTTCGACCGGTCGTGGCCGGTTTTCATGCAGCACAACCCGACCGGGCACCTGTACTACGGCGAACTCGACACCGTCGCCGACTACGTGCTGCTCGCGACCGACGGAGACGAGCCGGTCGCCAAGGCCTACTCGACGCCGTTCGCCTTCGGCGGCCCCGGCCGCGAAGAACTGCCTGACGGCGGGTGGGACGAGGTGATCCGGTGGCAGCACAGCGACCGGCTCGCTGGCCGCGAACGCAACGCGGCGACCGCGCTGGAAATCGTCGTCCGGAAGGAACGGCAGGGGACCGGGCTTGCTTCGGTGCTGGTGAATGCCCTGCGGGACAACGCTTTCCGGCTCGGGCATGACGTGCTCTACGCGCCGGTGCGGCCGTCGCAGAAGGCGGACGAACCCGAGACTCCGATGAGCGAGTACGCCTTCCGGGTGCGCGACGACGGCCTGCCCTACGACGCTTGGCTGCGGGTCCACGTGCGCGCCGGTGGACGGATCGTGAAGATCTGCCCAGTGTCGATGACGATCCCCGGACCGCTCGCGCAGTGGCGGGAATGGACCGGGCTGCCGTTCGACACCGACGGGCCGGTGGTTGTCGAAGGCGCGCTGAGTCCGGTGCTGGTGTCTTTGGCGCAGGATTCTGCCGTGTATGTCGAGCCGAATGTCTGGATGGAGCATCGGAGGCCCTGAGCGCTGCTAGATCTCGTCCCAGGGCGCGGCTTCGTAAGCCGTCGTCAGCAGTTCCGTCGCGATGGGGGAGGTGCGCAGCGGCATGTCGTCCACGGAGGCGACGGGGCGGCCGATGGTGGCGGAGTTGGTCACGAACATCGCGTCGAACTCCGGAAGCTCCGCCGGGTACACCGGCCGTGTCTCCTGCGGCACTCCGGCCGCGCGGAGCTGTTCTTCGAGCACCAGGTACGTGATTCCCGGCAGCACGGGCGCTTCCGGCCACACGATCGTCCCGTCGCGCAGGAAGCCGACGTTCCAGATCGTCGCCTCGCTGATCCGGCCGTCGGCGGCGAGGAACACAGCGTCGTCGTACCCGGCGAGAGCTGCGGCGCGGGAATGCTGCGTGAGGCCGAAGCCGCCGAGGTGCTTCACGTGCGGCAGATCCCGTTGGTAGGCAACGGATCGCAGCCGCATCGGCGTGGCGACGTGGGAGCGGGGCGGGGCGGTGCGCACGAGGATCTCGGGCGTCATCGCGGCGTCGTGCGGCGACGAGCGCGAGAAAATGATCACTCGCACCGACAACGCGCCCTGGCCGGCGACGAGCCGCCGGACGTAGGTGCGGACCAGGTCGGTGTCCAGTTCGCTGCCGAACAGCTCACGGGTGCTCGCCGCGAGCCGGTCGAGGTGGTAGCGGAGGCCGCGCACGCGCCCGTCGCGAACCTGCATCGCGGTGAAGTGGCCGTAGCTGGTCGCCGCAGCGGCGAGATCGGCGGCGCTGGGAGTGGCGCCGCCGATCTCGATTCGCATCGTCAACTCAGGAAACCGTGACCGCGGTGAACTTCACCGGCTGCTTGGGCTCGCCGGTCGAACCGTCCTGGCCGATCGCGCCGATGCCGTTCTTGGCGATCTTGTCGAGCACCTTCAGGCCCTCGTCGGAGATGCTGCCGAAGATCGTGTACTGCGGCTGCAGCGGCGCGTTGCCGTAGACCATGAAGAACTGGCTGCCGCCGCTGTTCGGCTGGCCGGTGTTGGCCATCGCGAGGACGCCGCGGCCGTACTTCGCGGTGTCGATGAACTCGTCCGGCACGGTGAAGCCCGGGCCGCCGCGGCCGTCCTTCAGCACGTCGCCCTTCGCGTCCGGGTCGCCGCACTGCAGCATCTGCAGGTCGGTGACGCCGAGGCGGTGGCAGATCGTGTCGGTGAAGAAGCCCTGCTTCGCGAGGCTCTCGAACGCCTGCACGGTGCACGGCGCGAGCGCCCGGTCCAGCGTCATCGGGATGTCGCCCTGGGTGGACTTCATCGTGATGTTCACGGTCCCGCTCGACGAGACGTTCTTGCCGTCCGGCACGGTCGGCTTCTTCGACGACGGCGGCTTGCCGCTCGCGTCGGCCGGGTACGAGCACGTCGTCGGGTTCGGCAGCGCCTTCGGGCGCTTGGGGAGCGCGGTGCGCTCAGTGGGGATGTTCGTGACGCTCGGGACCGGCGGCGCGGAGCTCGACGGCGGCGGCGTGGCGGCCTGCTGGTCGCCGCTGCCCCCGCTGTTCACGATCCACACCACCAGACCGGCGACGATGAGGACCACACCGCCGACCACTCCAGCGCCCACGATCTTGCGTCGCTTCGCCTGTTCCGCCCGGCGCACGAGCTGCCGCTCGAGTTTGCGCTTAGCGGCTTCTCGGCGCTGCTGGTTGGTCGCCACCCGCCCTCCAGTTTCCGCTCGAAGTCACACGTCTGAGGTAGCGGCAGTGTATGGGCACAGCCTGTGAGGACTCCGTACAGGGGCGGCTAGTCTTCACCGGGTCGTGATCAAGGCCGCTTCCTGGGAGGAGGGTTCGGTGCTCGTCGCCGGGTTCGCCGCGGGGCCGCTGCGCTCCAATTGCTATCTGCTGGCCCCCGCCGCCGGGGGTCCGTGCGTCGTCGTCGACCCGGGCGAGGGGGCTGCCGAACCGCTGGCCGAGGCGTTGGCGGAGCACGGGCTGGTGCCGGTCGCGTTGCTGGCTACGCATGGGCATCCGGATCATGTGGGTGCTGCTGCTGAGGTGTCGCGGGTGCACGGGGTGCCGTTGTGGATGCATCCGGGGGACGCTGAGTGGTACGACGGGGCGTTTGAACCGCTCACCGGGAACCTTGAGGCGGCCGGGCTGGCTGTGGGGGTCATTCCGTTGCCTGGGCACACGCCGGGGTCCGTGGCGTTCGCGGTCGAGACGGGTGAGGGTGGCAGGCTGGTGTTCACGGGGGACACGCTTTTCGCCGGGTCGGTCGGGCGTACCGGCGGGTCCGGTGCCGATCTGGAGAGTTCGTTGCGCACATTGCTTACGCTCGCTGATGAGACCGTCGTGTTGCCTGGGCATGGGCCGGCCACGACTATCGGGCGCGAGCGCGCCGGGAATCCGTTCGTGCCGGGAGGTGCGCGGTGACTGAGAAGCCGGTGGAGCGGTTGCCGCTGTTCGCTGACGAGCCGAAGCTGCGGCGGCGGCGGGCTTGGTCCGGGATTTTCGGCGTGGTGGTGCTCGCTGCTGCGTTCGGCGGGATCGCGGGGTTGATCGGCGGGCAGGTTGCCGGGCTGATCGTGGCGGCTGTGGTGGCGTTGCCGTTGGTTTACGTGGTGTTGTATGCGGCTCGGCGGCGGGTTTGGCTGGAGGGGACTTCGCTCGTTGTCCGGACCTGGGGGGTGCGGCGGGTGGATTTGCTTGAGGCGCCTCGGTTGGACGTGGTGATCAGTGATGTCCGGGGGAGTCGGACTGTTGCGTTGCTGGTGAATGCTGGGCAGCGGCGGCGGGCTGTGAAGCTTGATTTGGCCGTTTTTTCCGGGACTGGGGGGCGCGAGTTGGGGGCGCTTCAGTTGCGGCGGTTGGCTGATGCGTTGTTGAACAATACTGAGGCTAATGGGTTGGTGTTTTCGGAGTTGTTGGTCGCGGAGTTGCGGGCTGAGGCTCGGGGGGACGCGGTGGCGGAGAGGCCGTTGTATCGGTTGGCTTCTGCTGCGCCTGGGGGGAAGTATTTGCAGAGGTTTCCTATGGAGGCTGTTAGTCGGTTCGTGGCTACGCTGGGGTGAGTTGGGTGACTAGCTCACCAGCTGTGTTTTTTGGCGCCGACTTCGTCGTCGCGGGCGGGATCGCCTTTAAGTCGGCGTCTGAGGAGCGGTGCGACCGCCTGGGCCGCGAACGGCAGCTCGCCCTCGAACTCCGACCCGGACGCGCGGATCCGCTGAAACCGCTCCGCTGCCTGTTCGACGTGGTCCAGCAGCG
>NZ_JBSFNS010000047.1:0-64789 GCF_053587275.1 Amycolatopsis sp. NPDC003676 | reverse complement strand
CTGCTGTTCGTCCCGTTGGCGTTCCCGTTCGGCGCGGATGCGTTCCTTTTCTTCTTCGACCTTGGCCCTCAGGGTTCCCCTCACGGACCTCCGCGAACCAACCAGCCCGGAAGACCGGAGCTTCCCCGGCCACCGCGCGCCGACACCAGTCCGCGACCGCCGCGCCGACCTCCTCCGGGCCGAGCGCGGAAGTGTCGACCACCGTCATCGCCCACTCCGGACCCGGCGACCGGCCGACCCAGCGGTCCCAGCGCATTTCCGGCCAGGAGTCGTTCGTGACGGCTTCCGGGACGTGCCCGGGGTCGTGCGCGTGCGCCCGCATCCAGGCCGCGAACGCCTGGTTCGCGGGGCTCGGCTCGCCGCGGCGGGCGAGCCGAGCCAGGTGGGCCTCGTCGCTGAGGTCGAGCAGGCAGCCGGCGATGTCGATCCGGTCGGCACTCGGCGCGGCGAGCGCTTCGCCGATCGGCACCGGATCGCCGGCCAGCAGCAGGTGCTTGCCCTCGGCTTCGAGCGCGATCGCCCGCCGCACCGCGACTTCCACCCGCTCCTGCCGCCACGCGACGGTCTGCACGGCCGGGATCGGGCCGAGCGTGCTCAGTTCGGCGTCCTCGTACGTGTTGTCGAGCAGATGCCGCGCGTGCAAGCGAGCGGTGGTTTTGCCGACGCTGGACGCGCCCGAAACAAGCAGCAACATGGCCGGCGACGTTACGGCTTACTGCTCGGAGCTCTCCACTGAATTTTCCCGCACATACCGCGAAAGCGTCGCCGCGCCAACGCGTTCGGACGATACGCATTCCAGGTGCGCGGGCCCGGTGCCGTCCGGGAAAAGGCGGGTTCCGGTGCCCAGGATGGTCGGGAAGGTCAGCAGCCGGTACTCGTCGACCAGGTCCGCGGCCATCAGCGCGTGCGCGACGCTCAGGCTCCCGATGACGATGACGTCGCGCTCTTCCCGCTTCACCGCGTCGACCAGGTCGCCGTCGAGAACGGACGAGTTCTGCCACGCGCTGGTGTCGGTCAGAGTGCTGCTGGCGACCAGCTTGGCGGCGGCGTTCATCCGCTGCGAGAACGGGTCGTCGCGGTGCGGCCACAGACCCGAGAACAGCTCCCAGGTCTTGCGGCCGAGCAGCAGGACCCCGTCGTCCAATGTGCTTCCGAGCCGGAATTTGTCGCCCGCGACGGACTCCGGGCCGTGCCGGAACGCCCAGCCGCTGCTGGGGGCGCTGCCCGGGTCGGACGAGATGCCGTCGAGGGTGGTGAAGGCGATGACGATGACGCTCATGGCGGAGATCCCTTCAATCGGTGTCGCCAGTACTTACCGGCGACCCCGGCTGAACTCATCGCTCCCGGCTAAGAAATCTTCAAAGGCAGGTCGAACGCCTCGAAAACACGCGGATCGGCGAAGACGACGTTATGCGAAATCCGCCCGCCGGTCACCGTGAAGACCTGCAGGGTGTGCAGCTGCCCGTCGGGCGTATAGGCGGCGAGCGCGGGCTGCCCGTTGGCAGTAAGCCCGCGGACGCTCCAGCCGACCCCGCGCATCTCGAACACCCGGTGCATGAACCTGCCGTAGTCGTCGCTGCCCTGGAACCACAGCGGGACCGGCGGCATTTCCAGGATCGCGTCGTCGGTGAGCAGCTTGACGAGCGCCTCGACGTCGGCGGCCTCGAAGGCTTGCGCGTACCGGTCGATCACGGCTTGGGTTTCCGCGTCGTCCGGTTCGGCGATCTCGTCCATCGAGCCCGCGTCGGCGAGGGCGGCGCGGGCTCGTTGCAACGCGCTGTTGACGGCTGGAACGGTCGTCTCCAGCTGCGTCGCGACCTCGGCGGCGCTGAACTCGAGCACCGACCGGAGCACGACGACTGCCCGCTGCTTAGCGGGGAGAACCTGCGTCGCGGCGACCCACGCCAGCCGCAGTCCGGCGCGGGTGTCGGCATCGCAGCGGGCGTCGGGGAACGGCTGCAGCCACGGAATGTCCGTCGCCGGTTGCAATGGCGCGCCCGGGTCGTCGCTGGCGGCACCCAGACCGGACGGCAACGGCCGCCGCGCGCGGCCCTCAAGGGCGGTCAGGCAGACGTTGGTCGCGATCCGGTACAGCCAGGTCCGGACGGAAGCGCGCGCCGAGTCGTACCGGTCGCGGGCTTTCCACGCGCGCAGCAGCGTTTCCTGCACCAGGTCCTCGGCCTCGTGGAACGAGCCGACCATCCGGTAGCAGTAGGCGGTCAGTTCGCCGCGGTGCGCTTCGAAGTCCACCGGGACATCATCCGGCACGCGCGACGCTGAGGAAACGGTCGACCACCGGGTTGTTTTCGTGATCGGTGCGCGAGATCGCCGAGACCGTCGAAAACGCGCCAGCGTCGGTGAGCGCGAGATAGCGCAATCCGGGCAATTGCAAGGCGCGCAAGGCGTTCGGCACGATCGCGATGCCGGTGTCGGCCGCGACGAGGCCGAGCATCGTCGGGAATTGGACGGCTTCCTGGACCACGCGCATCCGGAATCCGGCGCGCAGGCACAGCGTCTCGATGTGGTCGTGCAGCCGCGAGACGCGCGTGCGCGGGAAGGCGAGGAATGGCTCGTCGGCCAGCTCCGCCATCTCGACGGTTTCGTTGTCCGCCAACGGATGCGTCTCGGACACGGCCACGATCAGCCGTTCCTGGCCCAGCGGGTGCACGGTCAGTCCGGGGGCTTCGCCGACCTCGCGCGCGATCCCGACGTCGAGCTGGCCGTCCCCGAGCGCGGCGATTTGCGCGTCGGTGGTGGATTCGGTCAGTTCGAAACGGACATTCGGCCATTGCCGCCGCATTTCCAGCACTGTGGCGGGAACGATTTCCAAAGCGGCCGAGCTGACGAACCCGATCCGCAGGAGCCCGAGTTCGCCGCGCGCGGCGTGCGCGACCGCGGTGAGCGCGTGCTGGCTGCCCGCGAGCACGCGACGGCCTTCGGTCAGCAGCACCCGGCCAGGTTCAGTCAGCTCGACGCTGCGCGTGGTCCGCAGGAGCAGCCGCACGGACAGCTCTTTCTCCAGTTTCGCGATCTGCTGGCTGAGCGCGGGCTGGGCGAGGTGCAGCCGTTCGGCCGCGCGGCGGAAGCTGCGTTCCTCGGCGACCGCGACGAAGTAGCGAAGCTGGCGGAGTTCCACGCCGCTGATAATGGTTCCTTATCAGTGCGTAGGCAATAGATACTTCACTCTGTGTTCCGCGCGACTTAGCGTCATGGAAGACAAGCACCGTCGCGAACGTCGAGGAGCGCCCGTGGATCACGCATTGTCGTTGCAGCACTTCGTAGCGGGACGGTGGGTTCCCGGCGACGGACCGGTCGCGCAGAGTGTCGACCCGGCGGATCCCGCGCAGGTGGTGGCCGAGTACCGGACGGCTGGTCCAGAGCTGCTCGACGAAGCGGTGCGCGCGGCCGTGGCGGCGCAGCCGGAGTGGGACCGCCAGGGCACCATCGCCCGCGGCCTCGTGCTGCGGCGGGCCGCGGAACTGCTCGCCCAGCGCGCCGAATCGGTGGCCGCGTTGATGACCCGCGAACAGGGCAAGACGCTGGCGGAGTCGCGGGGCGAAGTAGCCGCTTCGGTCGAGACGCTGCACTATCACGCGGGCCGGGCGCGCAGTGCCGACGGCGTGCTCTACCCGTCCGGCAACCCGGACGAGGTCGTGCGGACCGTGCGCCGTCCGCTCGGGGTCGTCGGGGTGATCACGCCGTGGAACTTCCCGGTGCAGATCCCGGCCTGGAAACTGGCTCCCGCGCTGCTGTGGGGCAACGCGGTGGTGTGGAAGCCAGCCAGCGACACAGTCGCGCTGGCGGTGGCGTTCGCTGAGATCCTCATCGAGGCTGGGGTTCCGGACGGCGTCCTCAACCTGCTGCTCGCGCCCGGTTCGCTCGGTGCTGAGCTGGTGGAGCGGCCGGAGCTGTCCGGTGTCACGTTTACCGGGTCGGTGCCGGTCGGCCGGGCGATCCAGGCCGCGGTCGTGCCGCGCGGGGCGAAGGTGCAGCTCGAACTCGGCGGGCACAGCGCGGCGATCGTCCTGCCCGACGCCGACCCGGCGGAGGCGGCAGCGGCGCTGGTCACCGCGTCGATGAGCGGGACCGGGCAGAAGTGCACCGCCGCTCGCCGGATCATCGCGGTCGGGGATGCTTACGACCGGCTCGTCGCCGAACTGTCCGCGCGGGTCAAGGGTCTTGTGGTCGGGCCGGGGACGACGCCGGGAGTCGAAATTGGACCGTTGGTGTCCGCGCGGGCGGCGGAAGAGGTCGAGGGCGCGATCCAGCAGGCGGTCGACGAGGGCGCGACTGTACTGGCCCGTGCGGACTGCCCGGAGGGTGGCGCGTTCGTCGCGCCGACGCTGCTGGCCGGGACGCCCGAGCTGACGATCAGCCAGGAGGAGGTGTTCGGCCCGGTCGCCACCGTGCTGCGCGCCGCCGACCTGGACGAGGCGATCCGGCTCGCGAACGGCACCCGGTTCGGGCTCACCGCCGCGGTGTTCACCGACGACGAGCGCGCGGTACGGCAGTGCTTGCGCGATCTGGACGCGGGCATCGTGAAGGTCAACGCGCCGAACACCGGGTCCGAAGTACACGCTCCGTTCGGCGGGCTCAAGGACTCGTCGTTCCCCGCGCCCCGCGAGCAGAACGGCGAATCCGCCGCGGAGTTCTTCACCTGGACCAAAACCGCGTACCTGCGGACGTCCGCGCCTCGGGACCGATCGTGACCCGGCCAGCGGACACGGCGCTCGCCCCGGCGGAACTGGGCGCCGTCCGCTACACCCGGCACAGCTTCGCGCGGTCGTTCCTCCGCCAGGCGGCTCGGGAACGCTGGACGGTCTCCACCGTTCGCTGGGAATTCGACGACCACGGGCACGGCGAAGCGGTCTACCGGATCGACGTCGACGGTACGCTGCTGCACTTCGCGGTGTTTTCCACGGTGCTGCAAGAAAACGAGCGCACTGACCGGGTCATCGCGAAGCGGTGGGATGTCACGGCTGCTCTGGTGGAAGGTCCAGTTCCGGACTCTCGGATGGCAGAGCTGCGTCGTGAAGTACCACGGCAGGAAGCTGGCCGGGCCGACGCCGCGACGCTGGTGTGGACCCGCGCCAACCGCAGCGAACGGTTCTTCGACTACGTCGCAGCTCAACTGGCGAGCGGGGAACAGCCAGATTGCGCCACCATGGGCGACGCCTGCTACATCCTGCGCAGCACTGCCTTCTACAGCAACGGAAAGTTCGGTCTCGCCGACTTCGACCGGGTTGCCGAAGTCCCGCCGCTGCGAGTGCCGTACCGCGCGCAGATGCTGGCCGCGTGGCTGCTGCGCGAGTTCAGCTACGACCTGGTCGAGCACTGCGCCGCACGCCGAAACCCCGCTGCGGCAACGCTTTCCGGAGAATGGCGGCGTTACCTCGGCCTGGGCAACGCGACCGGACTCGGCATGGTCCCGTTCGTGGTGAACCATCCGAGCATCCTCGACGCCTGGTGCGCGGCGAGGGAACTGCCGCTGGCCCATGCCCTCGATGCGGAAGCCGATGCCGGTTCCGTGCGGCGCGCGAGCATGCTGCTCGACCGCGCTCGCCGGTACTTCCGCGAACGCGACACCCTGACGACCGCGCCGTACCTGACTGGCCCGCAAATGGCCGAACGGCTCGACGGAATCGCTTCTCTGCTCAGCGAATTCCCGGCGGGCGGCTTTCGGTGGCGGGACCTCGACGACCGAGCCGCGGAGTTCGGCGCCGAGGCCCGGGCGGTACTGCACACCGTCCTAGTCGAACTGGACGACTCGCTCGACGCGGAGATCGAGCACCTGTTGACCTGCGACCAGCGTCGGCGCGTCGAGATCGCCCAGACCTGCGGGCAGCTGCGCGACCTGCTGGCCGACCGGTACGACTGGACCCGCGAATTCGACTTCACCGACCCGAACGAACAGGCGAGGTTCTGGTTCTCGGCGGAGGACAACGAAGAACCCCGGCGCGGCAAACGCGGCCAGGATCCGGGCGAATCGATGGAACATCCGATCGACATCGCCCGCGCCGTGCATGCCCTCCGGCACGACCTGGCCGCCGCCGACGCCGACCGTTCAGTGGCGGAGTTCCTGCTGGAATTCCCTTGGCACCGCGGCATTGTCGCGCGCGTGCAGTCGGTCGCCGAGCTCCGCTACGGCGAGGTCCGCGCGAACCTGCTCGCCGACGATTTCCTTCCGCTGCACCTGCAGCGGTTCCAGCTGGCCCTCTACGGCATGGAGAACTACAGCCCGCAGTCGACCGACTGGTTGCGCGTCACGCTGTTCTCGGGCGCGCCCCGGGCGAGCGACGTCGAGTCCGGAGTGGACGACGACTGGCTGTTCACCCGCAAGCCCGGAAAGGAGTCCTGAGTGGACCCCCTGGAGCACGGCGACCTCACTGTCGTCGACGGACTGCAAATCAACAACTGGGACCGCAAAGTCCTGGAGGAGCTGAAAGCGGGCGGCGTCACCGGGGTGAACGCGACCTGCGCGGTCTGGGAAGGCCCGCAGGAAACGCTGCGCGCGGTCGCGGACTGGTACGAACTCTCCCGCGACAACGCCGATCTGGTCGTCCTCGCGGATAACGCCGACGACATCCGGAATGCCAAGAGCGACGGCAGGCTCGCCGTGCTGCTCGGCTTCCAGAACACCTCGCCGTTCGGCGACGACTACCGGATGGTCGAGGTCTTCCATCGGCTCGGCGTGCGCATCGCGCAGCTCACCTACAACATTCAGAACCTCGTCGGCGGCGCCTGCTACGACGAGCACGACTCCGGGCTCACCGCGTACGGCCGGTTCATCGTCGCGGAAATGAACCGCGTCGGGATGCTGGTCGACCTGTCGCACGTCGGAAACCGCACCAGCCGCGACGCGATCGACGCCTCGGCCGGGCCGGTCGCGATCACGCACGCGAACCCGTTGTCGTTCGCGGATTCGCCGCGCAACAAGCCGGACGACGTCATCGACGCCCTCGCCGCACGCGGCGGTGTGCTCGGCTGTTGCTTGTACCCCAACGTGATCGGCGGCGAGAAGACAACCCGGCGGCAGTTCTGCGAGATGGTCGCCGGGCTGGTCGAGAGAATCGGGCCGGACCACGTCGCGCTCGGCAGCGACTGCACGCGCAACTGGTCGCAGGACTACGTCGCCTGGCTGCGCAACGGCCGGTGGCGGCCCGCGTCCGCGGTGCCGGTGGAACCGCAGTGGCCGGTGTGGCCCAACTGGTTCGGCGGACCGGCCGACTTTCCGGTCCTCACCGAGGGGCTGCTGGAAGTGGGCTTGGACGAAACCGTGGTGGCGCAGGTGCTGGGCGGCAACTGGCTCCGGCTGTTCGACACGGTGTTCCCTGGAGTTGAGCAATGACCGCGGCGCGGGCTGAGCGCGTTTCAGCCGCCGAAACCGTGCTTACCCGGGTGTCCGTGCGGGAGATCCACGAGGTTTCGCTGCGGGCGTTGCGAGCCTCCGGGCTGAGCAGCGGCGAGGCGGAGTATTTGGCCGAGGTCGTCGCTTCTGCTGAGGTCCACGAGAGCGCCGGGCTTGACGCCTTGGTCACCGAGACGGCACGCGTCCCGGCTGGACGGGTCGGGCTGCGGCTAGAACATTGCGACGGTTACGCGGTGGCGCACGACCCGGCGTCTCGCGGTCCGCTGCAGGCGTTCGTACCGGCGTGCGAAACGGCCGCGGTAGTCGGCACGTTGGTCGTGCCTGGCATGGCGGGAGCCCCGGCGCTGGATTGGGCCGCGTTGGACATCGCCGAACGGGCTGGCCGGGTACTGTCCCTTTCGGACGGTTCACAACGCACCATTGTGACTCCGGACGGGGATTTGCTCCGGCTCCCCGCTGAAGCCGAACCGCGTCCGCCGGTCGCGGGATTGGTGATCCGCTCGTTGTCCGACGTTCCCGCCGGTGAAGTGATTTCCACTGCGGCGGAACGAAAGCAGCGGTATCGCGAAGCGGTCACCCATGGCGTGGCCGTGAAGACTCCACTGTGGACTCACGCGTATTCGATCGCGCGCGGGTTCCTGATTCCGGACCACCGGGAGGGCCGATGAACTCGCGTGAGCTGGTAGCGCATCCGCACGGACCTCGTCCCTACGCCGGTGCCGCTGTCTTCGGCGGAGTGATTTGGGCGTGCGGGCAGGTTCCCGCACGGCGGGACGGCAGCGTCCCGGAGGAAATCGACGAGCAGGTGCGGGTGGCCCTCGACAACCTCGAGGACACCTTGCGGGCCGCGGGAGGGAGCCTGCGCACGCTGCTCAAACTGACGGTGTTCCTCGCCGACCTCGGCGAGTTCGACGTCTACCACCAGGCTTACCTCGACCGTTTCGCCGGCATCGACCTGCCGCCGCGGACCACGGTCCAGGTCGCCGGATTCCGGGGGACGAAACGCATCGAGATCGACGCCGTGGCGGCGGTCGGCAGCGAGGAGACCAACCGACATGAAGACTGACCGCGCACCGGACACCGCTGGCTCTGTTGTTCGGGCGACCCTGGATTCGGCCAAGCTCAACGGGTTCCACCGCAAACTGGCGCTGTACTCGTCCGGCGGACCGTTCCTGGACGGCTACATCCTCAGCATCATCGGCATCGCGCTGGTGCAGATCGGCCCGCAGTGGCAGATGGACTCGCTGTGGTCCGGCCTGATCGGCGCGTCCGCGCTGGTCGGCGTTTTCATCGGGGGAGCGGTGTTCGGGCCGCTCACCGACCGCATCGGCCGGAAACTGATGTACACGATCGACCTGATCGCGATCATCGTCTGCTCGGTGCTGCAGTTCTTCGTCGCCGACGCGGCGCAATTGTTCGTGCTGCGGCTGCTGATCGGCGTCGCGGTGGGCGCGGACTATCCCATCGCCACCGCGCTGGTCACCGAGTTCGCGCCGAAGGCATGGCGGGCGCGGCTGGTCGGCGGGCTGAACGCGATGTGGTTCGTCGGCGCGACGGTCGCCGCGTTCGTCGGGTTCTTCCTGCTCAATGTGGACCAGGGCTGGAAGTGGATGCTCCTGTCGTCGGCGGTGCCCGCGCTGCTGATCGTGATCGCCCGCACCAGCATCCCGGAGTCGCCCCGCTGGCTGCACAGCAAGGGCCGCGACGCCGAAGCGCTGGAAGTGCTGCGCACGACGATCGGCGAGCACGCGACGCTGGACGATCTTCCGGAAGCCGAAACCAAAACCCCGATGTCCGCGTTGTGGCGCCGCGGATATCTCAAGCGGGTCATCTTCATCTCGATTTTCTGGACGTGCACGGTCGTGCCGCTGTTCGCGATCTACGCCTTCGGGCCGCAGATTCTCGAACTGTTCAACCTCGGCGGCGGCAACCTGTCGCATCTCGGGTACGGGCTGATCAATTTCTTCTTCTTCGTCGGGAACATCGCCGCGCTGCTGCTGGTCGACCGGCTCGGCCGTCGCCCCGTGCTGATCTGGGGCTTCGCGATTTCCGCGGCCGGGCTGTTCTACCTCGGTCTGCAACCGGGGGCCGCGCTGTGGCTGATCGCGCTGGCCTTTGCGGTGTACGCGGTGTTCAACGGCGGTCCGTCCATTTTGGAATGGATCTACCCGAACGAACTTTTCCCGACCGAGGTTCGCGCCTCGGCGGTGGGGCTGTGCACCGGGATCAGCCGGATCGGCGCGGCGGTCGGCACGTTCGCGACGCCGTGGTCGCTCGCCAATCTCGGGCTTTCGGCCACGATGTACATCGCTGCCGGTATTGCCGCGCTGGGTGCGATCGTGAGTGCGTTCATGGCTCCGGAGACGAAGAACATCGATCTGCACGTCGCTTCTTCGCTCAGCTGAGGGGAAACCGGGCCCGGCGCTGGGGAGGCGCGCCGGGCCCGGTGGCTCAGTTCTTGTTCGTGCCCGGGGTGAGCACCTTGTCGATCACGAAGACGGTCGCGTTCTTGGTCGGGATGTTCCCGCACAGGATCTTCGCGCCGTTGACCGTCAGGTTGTCGCCGGAACCCTCGATCTTCAGCGGCCCGCCCGCCGCGTTCAGCGAGGTCAAGGTGCCGGCTTGTTCGAGGCCCTTGGCGTCGTACCGCTTTCCGACCACGTGGTACTGCAGGATCGGCGCGAGCTGGTTCGGGTTGGCCGCCAGCTCCTTGAACTTCGCGTCGCCTAGAGCGTTGAACGCCGGGTCGGCCGGGGCGAAGACGGTGATGGCCTGCTGGCTGTTGAGCGTGTCGACCAGGTTGGTGGCCTTGACCGCCGCGACCAGCTTCGTGAGCAGCGGGTTCGTCGAGGCGGCGGACGCGACCGGCTGCGGGCCCATCGAGTCGAGCGAACCCGGCGCGCTGCCCTGCGGGAGCTGGGAACAGGCGGGACCGAAGACCTGGTCGTTGGTGGTGACGCCGGAGCTGCTGCTGGACATCGGCGCCGAGGACGGCATCGACGAGGGCATTGCCGACGAGGAGCTGCTCGAGGCGTTGTTGTCGGTGCTGCTGCCGCACGCGGTGAGGGCGAGAGCAGCGACGGCACCGATACCGGCGAGGCGAAGGGACTTCACGGCAATTCTCCGTTCACAGTGGACTGTTCTTCAGGGATTCGGCGCCGGGTCGGCACCGGATTGGTCAGGAAGCGATAAAAGTCGTGGAATGCCAGCCAGTCGCTCCGTCAGGCACCGTGCCAGCGCGGGCCTCGGTCTGCGTATAGCCGGATTTGTCGGTCGCGCGCACGAACACCTGGTGCGTGCCAGGTTTCACCGAGATCTGCGTCCACCACATCCGCCAGGTATTCGGATTCACCTCGGCGGACAACGTGGTCGGTTGCCAGGTGCCACCGTCCACTTTGATCTCCACCTTGGCGATCCCGGTGTGCTGTGCCCAAGCGACGCCCGCGATCCGCACCGCACCGGACGGAACCGTCGCGAAGCCCTTGGGCGTGTCGATCCGTGATTCGGTCTTGATCGGCGCCTGCTCGCCCCAGCCGCGACGGAGCCAATAGGCCTGCCGGGCCTTCCAGGTGGTGACCTCGATGTCCACCACCCACTTGACCGCCGAGACATACCCGTAAAGCCCGGGAGTGACCAGCCGCGCGGGAAACCCGTGTTCCAGCGGCAAGGGCTCGCGGTTCATCCCGATCGCCAGCATCGCGCCGCGCGAACGGTCCAGCGCGGCGGCGACCGGCGTGCCGGACGTCCAACCGTCCACACTGGAGCAGAACAACTGCTCCGCACCCGGCTGTACTCCGGCTTCCGCGAGCAGATCGGCGAGATCGATCCCGATGAAGTTCGAAGTGGACACATAGTCGCCACCGACCTCATTGGACACACAAGTCATCGTCACGGTGCGCTCGACCAGCGGCCGGTCGCGGAGATCGCGGTACCGGTACCGCATTTCCCGCTCGACCATCCCGTGGATCCGCAGGCTCCAATCCTCGGTTCGCACCTGCGGAACGGACAACGCGGTGTCGACGCGATAGAAGTCCCGGTTCGGCGTGAGGAACGGCGGCGTTCCGAGCTTGGCGAAATCCGCGTCGGCGGGGATCGGCGGAGCCGAAACCGCGGGCACGAGCTGGCCGACCGCTGCCCGGGAAGCGGTCGCGTCGCGGCTTCCGCTGATTAGCTGCCCGGCACCGCCGAGCACTCCAGCCCCGACGACGGCGCCGACACTGCCGAGCAGGAACGACCGTCGTGAAGAGTCCGTCGTCTGCTGCTGTAAAGCGATTCGGTGCAGCAGCAGGAAAACCGCCGCTCCCACGACCAAACTGGCCAGGGGAGCGAGCAACGCCACCGCGGTCAGATCCGGCCGCGCGGCCACCGCGATCCCGCCGATGAGTCCGAACGCGACAATGATCGCGAGGCCCGGCCACGGCGATCGCCGAGACAGCAACCCGGCCGCCGCGGATACAACCAGTAAGACCGCCGCCATGCCGCCGAGCAGGACGGCTTTGTCGTAGGTGCCGAAGGTCCGCACCGCGAAGTCCTTCACCGGCAGCGGCGTCAGATCGATGGCTCCGTTCCCGACCGCGAGGTACGGCGAAGCGTTGACGTTGCCGAACGACGCCGCCAGGTGTCCGGCGGCCAGCGCCGAGACCAGGGCGAGGACACCGCAGAGCGCTGCCGGGAGGATCCGCAGACGGGAGGTCATGCCAGGCATTCGCGGCCGGACCGGCTGCGGATGGGCGCCGGTTCGTCACCCGTCTGGGTAGCGGCGAAGGCCCGGGTCACCTTTTTCGCCGCATTTGTGTGATCTCGTGCACGCGCGGCCGTTTCGTCGGCTAAGTTCCCCGACGACTCCGAATGGAGCAGTGATTCGGGAGAACGGGGACACCGATGCGGCGAATCGCGAGTATCGCGGCCGGTCTGGGGATGCTGGCCGCCACGGCCGCGTGCGGCGGCGGGTCGCTGCCGACCGATCTGCCCACCGACAAGGCCGGACCGGCCGGGCAGCAGCCGCCCGCCTCGTCCGCCCAGCCCGAGGCGGTGACCGCCGACCCGCCGCTGGCGTTCGACACCAGCAAAGGCGTCCCGCTGCCCCGCACGGCGCTGCAGGCCAATATGGGCGGCTCCGTGACGTCGAAGTTCATGACGCTGCGCGACCGCACCGGCTACATCATCGCCCCCGAATCGCTGAGCGCGGTCGACGTCCTGACCGGCCGCGAGAAGTGGAACACCAAGATCGAAGGCCCGGCCGCCGACCCGAACGCGCACAACGGGCCGTTCGTCGAACAGAGCGGCCCGCGTCCGCCGCTCGTCACGGACAAACTCGCCGTCGGAGCCGTCCCGCTGCGGATGCCCGAGCAGGGCACGACGCCGGGCTACCTCGCGCTCGCCGTCATCGCGGTGAACCCGGAAACCGGGGCCAAGGCCTGGCAGGCGAACACCAAGATCGCCGACGACCAGTACGGGATCAGCGGCGACCGTTCGGTCACGCACGTCGTCGCGGTCACCGACAAGGCGGTGATCGCCAGCTTCACGCAGTCGGAGGGCAACCGCACCGTCGGACTGGACCCGGCGACCGGGAAACAGCTGTGGGAGCGCAAGGACTTCGACGCGGGGAGCCTGAACGGCGACGTCGTGGTCGGCGTCGACTCCAACGTGGCCGAGAACTCCTCGATGGTCCAGGCGACCGCGCTCGACGTCGCTACCGGCGCGCAGAAGTGGGTCGCCGCCGCCAAATCGAGCGCGGTCGAGATCATCCAGGCAGATCCGGCGATGGTGGTCCTGAAAGCGAATGAGTACAGCACCGGGCACGCGTTCCTGAAGTTCCTCGACGCGACGACGGGCGCGGAGAAGTTCTCCGTGGAAGGCACCCGCAACCTGGGCCCGGACCGCTACGGCGACTGCCTCTACGACGAGCAGTCGGTGCTCGCCTGCACCGACTCCGGCGTGCTCACCGCCTACGACGCCAAGGCCGGGACCAAGCTGTGGAGCCTCCCGGACCAGGCCGCGAACCGCGTCCCGCCGGGCGGCCTGACCGTCGCCTGGCACGGCGCGCTGTACGGCTACACCAACGGACGGCAGCCGATCGTCCTCGACGCCAAGACCGGCAAGGACCTGTCCACCGACGTCGGCTACGTGCCGGACTGGGTGAGCAAATACGCCGCGGCGGGCGTCGACAAGGACGGCGTGCCCACGGCGTACCCGGTCAAGAAGTAGCGCCGTCCGCCGCGAGAATCTGCTCGCGGAGGATGTCCGCGTGCCCGCAGTGCTGAGCCAGCTCGCGCAGAACGTGCAGGTAGACGAACTGCAGCGGCAGCGGGCCGCGCCGGTTGCCAGGCAGGATGCTGGTGAGTTCGAGCGACGCGGTGGCCTGGCGGGCGTTCTCGCACGCTTCGCGGTGCGCCTGCTGGACGGACGCGACGGTGTCGTCGTCGGCTAAGGCGAACGATTCGTCGGGCGTGTCCGGGATCCCGATCTCGGCGCGCGTACGGCCGGTGACGGCTTCGTCGAACCAGACCTTCTCCACGAAGGTCACGTGTTTGACCAGCCCGAGCAACGTCGTCCGCGACGGCACGAGCGACCTGCGGGCCTGCTCTTCGGTGAGCCCGTCGAGGCAGTGCTGGAGCGCCTCGCGGTGCTCGTCGATGAAGAATTCCAGCTGCTTCTTGGCGGGACTGTCGATCACTGATTCCATGGTCACCGGTCCAGCTTGCCGGATCGCTGAGGCCCGGCAAAGCCCCCGGCGAGCAGCCTCGCCCGCACCGTCCTCTGTGGACCGTGCGGTGAAGCTTCAGGCGATCGCGCTCAACCCGGACGGGATGTCTCCCTGTACGACCAGTTCGGCCAGTTCGCTCAGCTTCAGCCGCTGCCCGCGGGCGTACGAACGCAGCCGCTCGAACGCTTCTCCCAGATCGACGTCCAGATGCGCGGACAGAATCCCCTTGGCCTGCTCGATCACGACGCGGGAGTCCAGCGCCGACTGCAGTTGCCCGATGATCTCGTCCTTCGTCCGCAACGCCTGGCGCTGCGACAGTCCGGCCCCGGCGGCGTCGGCCAGGACTTGCGCCAGCCGCAGATCCTGCGCGGCCGGGACCGACGGCGTCCCGCCGAACAACGTCACCGCACCCACCGTGTACTCGCCCGCCCGCAGCGGCACGGCGGCGGCGCGAGCGACTCCGGCCCGCAGCGCCCGGGCGGTGAACCGGGGCCAGCGC
This sequence comes from Amycolatopsis sp. NPDC003676, assembly GCF_053587275.1. Classification (NCBI taxonomy): domain Bacteria; kingdom Bacillati; phylum Actinomycetota; class Actinomycetes; order Pseudonocardiales; family Pseudonocardiaceae; genus Amycolatopsis; species Amycolatopsis sp. NPDC003676. The sequence continues at coordinate 50,215 of NZ_JBSFNS010000047.1, read as the reverse complement.
TGCGGTCCCGATCCCGCGGGCCGCAGCGTGACCGGGGGCAGTACGGCACCGGTGCGGATGGTGTCCAGGGCCGGGCCTTCGCCGAGTTCGAACTGGCTGCGGGCCAAGGGGAGGAACGTTTCGTCGGAGGTGGTGAGGCAGTCCGCTTTCCCGGTCTCGTCGAGGACCGAGACCCCGGCGGCCCGCAGGCCGAGCAGGGCGGCCACGCTGATCGTGAGGTCGTGCAGCAGGTCCGGGACCGGCCGGTCGCCGGCGGCAAGGCCGAGCACGGCCTCGGCGACCAGCGTTTCGCGTTCGGTGGCAGGCATAGTTCCCCTCCAGGCAGGCGGGAACCGGGCGCGTGCGGCGAAGCGGGTCCACCGGCTGCGCGGCGGTACGGCGCCGGCGTATGCGGCTGTCTGCCGCCGATGTCCAGTGAAGCCCGTATTCACCGGACGAAGCCATGCCGATAACGCAGCACCTCGCGCCGGGCGTGCAGAAAACGCAGGAGTCCCGCTCAGGGGCCGCGCTGGACGAGAGTCTGGTGCGGGGAGCAGCCGTAGGCGGTGCGGTACGCGGCGGCGAACCGGCCGAGCTGGAAGAAACTCCATCGGGCGGCGACGGCGGTGACCGTGACGGTGCCCGACGGGTCGGCGGCCACCAGGTCGGCGTGGGCGTGGGAGAGCCGGACCCGGCGCAGATATCCCATCGGAGTGGTGTCCAGGTGCCGCCGGAAGGCGACCTGCACCGTGCGGACGCTGACATGGACGGCGGCGGCGATGTCGGCGACGGAGAGGTCCTGGTCGGCGTGCTCGTCGATGTAGGCGACGGCGCGGTGCAGGGTGTCCGAGTGCGCGTCGCGGCGGTCCCCGCCGGTGGGCTCCGTCGTCGCCGTGTTCGGGAAGGCGGCCAGCACGCTCGCGGCCAGCAGTTGCGAAGCGGCCGAGACGAGCAGCGGCTGCTGGCTCAGTTCGGGATCGGCGCAGACGCCGTCGCGCAGGTAGGCGATGGTGCGCCGCAAATGCTGTGCCGCCGCCGGGGAAACGGGCCGGTCGCCGACGAGCCGCACCGGATCGGGCCTGCGGCCGGGGAGCCCGGCGGCCACGCGGGTCAGCAACTGCGGGTCGAACATGACGAGGTTGTAGCCGGAACGGCGGATCACCCCGGCGTAGGGCCGGTCGTGCGGAGCGTAGACGAATACGTCGCCGGGCCCGAAGAACCCTTCCTCCCCGTCGGGAAAGCACTGCCGCACGATCGAGCCGGAATGCACGTTGCCGAGACAGATTTTGCCGAGGGTCCCGGCGTCGTGGCTCATGTCGTAACTGAACTCGAGATCGTCCACGCTGACCGATCCCACGACATTGCGGGAGACGTGCGCCCGGGTCTGTTCGACGTCGCCGCCGATCTGCATCCTGGTGTAGGCCCTGCTGAGGAACTCTTCGGTGACCTCGAGGTCTTCGCTGTCGAAATCGAGCTCTTTCATCACGATTCCCGCCGTTCCCGGGCGTTCGCGCACTCGCGGCGCTGCCTGCCGGGCAGGCAATTCCGGGCCGGGGAAAGCGCCGTCCCGCGGCAGCGCGCCGAATGCGAAAACACCTCACCATCGCCGGTCTGCCGGAACCTGCCTTTCCGTCGTGCCAGCGCTTCCGCAACGGTACCGCTCGCCGGGGAAAGCCGGGAGACCGCGTTTTCCCCGACGGTGCGCTAAATGGGGCGAGAAAACGATTTCTTTGCCGAATGCGCGTAATATTTCCCGCCATGTCCGTCGCCGATAGTCCTCAGTGGACAGTGGAGCACGGGCGCCGTGGACCCCTCCCGGCCCGCGCCGGGATACTGGGGTGCAGAGACCGGCGGAAAGCGGAAGGGGCTCGACGGTGACGCGGCGCGGATCCACGGAGCGAACGAAAGCGTGCTGGAAAGCCGCTGTGGCCACCGAATCCGGACGGATCGGGTGAACCGCCGCCGAATGCCGCGGCTGCGGCGACCGGCCACGACCGCGGACGAACAGGTCGGTTTCAACGGCGCGTTCGCGGCCGCGCTGACGCGCGCGGTCGGCTCGATGCCCGCGCTGTATGTCGTGCTCGCTCTCGTCGCCGGATGGATGGCGCTGGCGACCTGGGGTCCGCTGCGCGCGGCCGACCCGTATCCGTTCGCGTTCCTGCTCTTCCTCGACAACGTGGTGCAGCTGGTGCTGTGCCTGGTGATCCTGGTCGGCCAGCGGGTGCTGGGCGGCGCGGCCGACCGGCGTTCGATCCAGACCTACGAGAACGCCGAGGCCGTCTTCGAGCAGATCGCGGACCTGCAGCGGCATCTCGACCAGCACGACCGGGCGCTCAGCCGCGGCGTGAGCCTGCTGGAGTCGAGCCCGCATCCGTGGATCCAGCAGCACCGGGTGCAGCGGCCGCCGCAGGCGCTCGACCAGGCGGTGAGCGTCAACGGCCGGATCGCGGCGTGGCTGACCCAGCGGCTCGGCAGCATGTGGGCGTTCTACCTGGCCGCCGGCACGCAGGTGGTGTGGATGGGGCTGGCCGGGCTGGGCGTGCAGACGCTGGACCCGTACCCGTTCGCGTTCATGACCTTCCTGTCCACGCTGGTGCAGCTGGTCTTCATGATCGTGATCATGGTCGGGCAGGGCGTGCTCGGCCAGGCCGGCGACCGGCGGTCCGAGCAGACCTTCCTCAACGGCGAGGCGGTCCTGCACGAATGCCGCCGCATGAAGGCGCGGCTGGAGGCGCAGGACCGGCTGATCGAGGACCTCAGCCGCTACACCCGCGGCGAGCTGATCGAGGATCTCGCGCGGGCGCTCCACGACGTCGACGGCCATGCTCAGCGGACCGTGCACGCCTGGGTCCCGCCCCGCTGGGACCAGGCCCCGGAGGAACACAAGGCGGTCACCCGTGCCCAGGCCCGGCAGCTGGGCGAGCATCTGGCGCTGGTCGGCTGCGTGATGGTGCCCGCGTTCGACCCCGACCTCACCGTCGCGTTCGGCGACGACGAGGTCCTGCTGCTGGCCCAGCGCGAACACGACCGGTGGCGGACCGAACAGTCCTCCGGCGAACTGCCCGACCCGGATTTGGTCGACTGGGACGACCTGCCGGAGCCTGCCCGGACGCGGAAACTGCACGTCGCGCGCAGCATCCCGGGTCTGGTGGCCAGCGTCGGCATGCAGGTGGTCCGCGACGGACGGGCCCGCGGCGGCGCGGGCGAGGAGGATTTCACCGCCGAGGAATGGGCGACCCTGCAGCGGGCGATGATGGCGTCGGGAATCCTGGTCGGGCTGTCGGTCGGCGGCGTCGATTCGGACGAGATGTTCGCGCTGGTGAAAACCTTGCGCGAAGCCAGCGTCGCGCACCCTCGGCGGTTCATCCGCGAGGTGGCGGCCTCGTCGGCCTTCGACACGGGCCTGCGGCCGGGCGTCAAATACTCCGAATACCTGCCGTACGCGGAAAAGACGATCCGCTCAGCCGCCACGATCGTCGCCGGCACCGCGCCCGCGGAACTGCCGGACTTCCGCGAGTTCCTGGTCGAGATCGCCACGGTGGTCGCCGAAGTGAACCAGGAAGGCGGATTCCTCGGAGTGGGCGCGCAACGCCGGACGCCCAAGGAGGTCGCGGCCATGGACGCCGTCCGCCTGGCCGCCCGGCACGACTGACGTCACCTGATCGCCGAGGCCGCTCCGACGACGGCTCCGTAGAGCACGAAAACGTTGACCAGTGCGATGAACGACGGCTGGAGCCAGCGGATCAGCTTCGGCGGCTGGTCGGCCAACGGAGTGCCGCTGGCGTCGAGCGCTTGCTCGCCCGGTCGCGAGGCCACCAGCGAGACCAGGCCGAAGAGGGCGCAGAGCGCGAAGGGGAACCACTGGCCGTGCAAGGGATTCCAGAATCTTTGCGCGCCGCCCCAGGCGGCGGAGACGGCGCCGGTCATCGCGGCGAAGTTGGTCAGCGACTGGACGGTGACGAAGTCGCTGACGTTCTTGGTGTCCGCCGGCGCCGAGTCGCCGAGGTTGCCGCTCGTCGGTTCGGCCGTCGGGGTGGTGGTGGCGAAGGCTTTGGCCAGGGACATGAGACACCTCGTTGTGACTCGGATTCCCCGAAGTCGCGGCGAGGCGGGGTGGCGTTACGTCACTTCGATCGGGCTCACGGTGATCGGCTCGAGGACGGCGATCAGTTCGGCAAGCTCGGCGGCGGGCAAGGCGTCCTGCGGCGCGGTCCGGTCACTTCGATCCGGCGGCGACCAGGGTGGCGGTGGTCGGTTCGTGTGAGGCGATCAGGTCATCGGATTCGGCGGCGGGCAAGGCGTCCTGCGGCGCGGTCCGGTCACTTCGATCCGGCGGCCACCAGCCTCGCGGTGATCGGCTCCAGCACGGCGATCAGCTCGTCGAGTTCGGCAGCAGGCAGGGCTTCGTAGGGCGCGGCGGCGAGTTCGTCGGTCAGGTCTTCGATGCCCTGCTTCACCTCGCGCCCAGCGTCGGTGAAATGCCCGTCGGCGTCCACGAGCCCCCGCTCCCGCAACCCTTCCATGACCGCCGCCAGCCGCTTCTTCGGCAGGTGATGCACCCGCCCGAACGACTCCGGCGGATGGATGCCCATCTCCAGCGCCGACAGGATGTGCGCCTCGGTCCCGCCGATCCGCGCGCCGACCAGAGCGGCGATGTGCCCGTCCCCGCGGTGCTCGCGCAGCATGGTCGCGGAATGCCACAGCCGGGCCACCGGATCGCTCGGCACCGGAAGCGTGCGCATCCCGGCGAACATCACGCGGCCCACGGTGGGGGCACTCGTCGCGGCCTTGGTGGTCAAGTCGGCGGCGCGCACCAAGCCCGGCGAGTCGGCCAGTTCGTCGCCGAGGACGCGGCGCACCGAGGCCGCGCTGCCCCGTTCGCGTGCGGCGACGGACGCCTCGGCCGGGATCGTCTCCCACGCGCTCGGGATGTGCCGCGCGGCCTCGCCCTCGGCGAAGTTGTAGAACGCCGCGTGCACGACCTCCGCCGACGGCCGTCCCAACGGCGCGGCGCGGCTGGCGAAATAGCCGTCCCAGTAGGTGCGGTGGCCGAGCGCGGCCAGTTCCTCGTTGCATTCGTCGGCGAAGAACGTGACGAGGCAGATCGGCTCCAGGAGCTCGAACATGCGCCGGGCGATGCGGGTCATGGCTGCATCATGCCAGCGCGGTGAGGAAAACATCGGCGATTTGCCCGTCGAGATCGACCGTCGCGGCGACGCCGTCCACGCGGTCCGCCTCGGGTGCGCGCAGGACGACCTCGGCTCGGTACCGCCCGCGCCGGGTCATCACGTTGAGAGCCTGGGTCGGCTGATCGAGGGAGACCGTCACGGTGTCTTCTCCGGCGAACCGGATCTGGTCGCCGCGGCCGAGGTCGGTCGTGGTCCCGTTGATCGTCAGCCGGAGCGGGCCGAGGGCGGTGAAAAGCCGGTCGATGTCAGGGAAAGCCGAGAACGGGGCGTCTTCGAGAAGATCCGCGACGCTGATCCGCCACAGTGTTTCGCCGGAGGGATCGGCGGCGAGTTCCCGCGTGGTGCCTGCTCCGTTGCGCCAGGGGACCGGGGTGACTTCGAACGGGTTGAGCATCAGAGCATCTCACCCGGTCTCGAGGACAGACGCAAACGACCTGCTAAGCGGGTTACTGCGGCAAAAGCGTCCGGACCGCGTCGGGGAATCCGGCCACTCCGTCCGGTCCGGACAGCGCCAGAGTGAAGAGGAATCCGGGCAGGAGCGCCAAAATCGCCTGCGCGAGGGCATCCGCCGATGCCCCGGTCCAGGCCCCGGCCTCCTGCCGGTCGCGCACGAGGCCGGCCACTTCGGCACTCATCTCGGCTGACGCGGCGGTCAGCCGTCCGGCGAGTTCCGGGTTGCGCTGGGCTTCCGACCAGACCAGCACCGCCATGCCCGCCAGCTGCCGGTCGCGATGAAGATCGGTCACGGCCTCCAGCAGCTCCGCCATCACCTCGCCGACGCCGTGCTCACCGGTGCCGCGAGCGAGAGCAGCGCGCAGGACCGCGGTCACGTCGTCGAGATTCTGCGCGGCGACGGCGACGATCATGTCCTCCTTCTTCGGGAAGTACCGGTAGACCGCGCCCGCGGACTTGCCTGCCTCGGCGAAGACGTCCTGCATCGAGGTGCGGTGGAAGCCGTCGCGGAGGAAGCAGCGGCGCGCGGCCGCCAGGATTTCTCCCCGCTGGTCGTCCTTGTACTGCTGGCTCACCCTCGGCAACGTCCGCTCCTTCGCCTTGACACTCCTCGCCTCCGCAGCCTAGCGTGAAAGAAAAGCGGATGTCCGTCCTCTTTTAACTCGCCGGAGGGTCCCTCATGCCGATGACTCCCGTTCCCGACGTCACGCTGACCCCGGTCGCGTCCTTCCCGGAGAAGTACTTCCCGGAAAACCTCGCCGTCCGCGCCGACGGTTCGGTGCTGGTCACTGTCCTCCTGCAGCAGGAGCTGTGGATCGTGCCGGAGCCGCGGCGGCCCGTTCTCGTGCACCGCTTCGACCATCCGGTCACGGGGATCGCCGAAGTGCTGCCGGACGTTTTCCTGATCAGCCTGACCGAGGGCTACACCACCCACGAATCGCACCTGGTCCGGCTCGACCTCACCGGCTGGTCGCCCGGCGAACCGGTCTCCCCGGAGGTCATCTTCACCTTCGACGACCGCGTGCGCGCCCTCAACGGCAGCTGCCTGCTCGGCGACGGAGTGCTGGCTGTCGCGGACTGCTTCGCCGGGCTGATCTGGCGCGTCGACCTCGATGCCGACGCCCGCGGCGCGCAGGCCCGGATCTGGCTGGCCCACGACACGATGGCCGACGACCCGGACGCCGAGGTCGCCCCGCCGCGCCAGCCGGGCGTCAACGGAGTCCGGTACAGCGCGCTGACCGGATACCTCTACTACACCTCGACCGCGCAGAAAGTCTTCATGCGAGTGCCGGTCGACCCCGTCACGCTCGACCCGGCCGGTGGCGCGGAATTCGTAGCTGCGATCGACAACGCTGACGACTTCGCCCTCGATGAAGAGGCCGGATTCGCATACGTCACCAGGCATCGCGCCAACACACTGGACCGGGTGCCGCTGATCCCGCGGCACGGCAGCGAGGTCCGGCACGTCGCGGGAGAGCCGTTCGACGACCTCTTGGTCGGGCCGTCGAGCGCTGTCTGGGTCCCGGGCGAGGAGGGGCGCGCCCTCTACGTGACCACGGACGGCGGGACGACCGCTCCGCCGGACGGGGTCTTCCGGAACGCGATGTTGGTGCGAGCTGAACTAAGCACGGGAGCGTGACGAGACGTCACCGCGCTGGATCTCGAACGCGCTCGCGTCGATCCGCCAATCCTCTGCCGGCGACCGGAATTCCCGGCAACGGCGTCTCGGCCGTCGGCAGCGACTCAAGTGTCCACTTTGGATGGAGGGCGACGATGTTCGAGATCAGCTTCAGTCAGCGTTTGCGCGCGACCCCGGCCAGCATCGCGGCCTCGCTGGGGTCCGCGAACTCGATGACCGGAGTGTTGAGACCGCTTTCCTCCGGATGCCACGCGGCAGTCCACGTGACGCCCGGGTCGAGCAGTTCGAAGTCTCCGAACAGGGCGTGGATTTCCGCGTTCGAGCGCAGCACGTGCTTGCTGACATTGGTGTCGTACAGCTGGATGACGGCGTGCAATTGGCGGGCGATGTCGTCGGGCAGTCCCTCGTGGGTGAGTTGCGAGAGCACCAGATACGAACCCGGGGAAAGCATTTCCCGGTACCGCGCGATGGCCTCGGGACCGAGGTCGCGGCCGTCCCGGCCGGGCTGCTGGATGTGCAGGACGGCGGTGACCAGCAGGGCCAGCGGCTGGTCGAGGTCGACGACGCCGGTGCCCGCGACGGATTCCCACAGTTCGTCCGGTTCGCGAAGATCGCCCTGGATCACCGCGTGCCGTGCGGGGTCGCCGTGGCGCTCCAGCAGAATCCGGGAATGCGCGACCGCGACGGGCTCGCGGTCGATGTAGACGACGCGGGAGTCCGGCGCGACCTCGTCGGCGATCTGGTGCACGTTGCCCATCGTGGGGACGCCGGAGCCGATGTCGACGAACTGGCGCACGCCGAGTCGGACGAGGTGCCGCACCGCGCGGTGCAGGAAGGCGCGGTTGGCTCTGGCGCAGTACATGCCGGCCGGAAAGGCCGAAAGGACCATTTTGCCGAACTCGCGGTCGATGGCCCAGTTGGCCGTGCCGCCGAGATACCAGTCGTAAACCCGCGCCACGCTGGGCCGGTCGAGGTCCACGCCCGGGATGGGCTCCTCAGGTCCTTGCGCCACGCTGCCTCCCCCGCAGTCGTGACCAATCGTATCCAATCCGGGCGATCGCGCCGGACGGGCGTGCTTGCCCGAGCGCGGGTTGTCCGGGTTGGCGGCGACGACCAGCGCAGCAGGACCGAGGCCGCGGGAGCTGAACCAGGTCCGCTCCCGCCCGGCAGCACCGGCCCACTTGCCCGGTCTGGCTTGCCTTGGTCCCCGGCTGCCGAAATCGTGTGCCTGAATTCCCCGCGCGCGAAGACGTCGGCAAAGAATGCTCCGTTCGGCCCATCCGCCCCGCCCCGTCCAGCAGTCTGCTGTGGTCTGGACAACAAGGTTTCCGCCAGCCCGAAACGGGAAGCGCCGCATTCCGGGGCCGCGGAACGATCTGTCGGCGGGCGTTGAGTAGGCTGCGGGCAGAAACTTTTATGGGGGAGTCATGACTGACGAAATCGAACCCGCGCGCCGGGATGCCGTCCGTTTTCCGGGAATCAGCCCGCGGGCATACGAACATCCGGTGGATCGCGGCGCGCTCGCCACGCTGCGCGCGGTGCCCGGATTCGCTCAGGTGATCCGCGCCGTCTCCGGTTTCTACAACGAGCGCGGCGAACGGCTGATGGCGCTGGCGTCGTCGATTCGCGTCGGGCCGCGGCAGTATCCGGAACTCGACCGGCTGCGCCACGAATGCGCCGAGACGCTGGATCTCCCCGCCGTGCCGAATCTGTTCGTCTACCAGGATCCGCGGCTGCAGGCGTCCGCGCTGGGCATGGACGAGCCGTTCATCCGGATCAGCACCGCGCTCGTCGACCAGATGAGCCACGAATCGCTGAGGTTCGCCATCGGCCACGAGATGGGGCACGTGCTGTCCGGGCACGCGGTCTACCGCACGATCATGGTGCGGCTGATCAGCCTCCAGCTGTCGATGTCCTGGACGCCGGTGAGCGCCCTCGGCATCCGGGCGATCATCGCGGCGCTGAGCGAGTGGTACCGCAAGGCCGAACTGTCGTGCGACCGCGCGGGCCTGCTCTGCGGCCAAGACCCGGCCGCGGCGCTGCGCGCGCAGATCCAGCTCGCCGGCGGGGTCGACCCGTCCCGCATCGACATTCCGTCTTTCCTCCAGCAGGGAGCGGAATACGAGTCGGTCGAAGACATCCGGGACAGCTTGCTGAAGCTGAAGAACGTCGAAACCGAGACCCACCCGTTCGCCGTGGTCCGGGCGACGCAGCTGCAGAAATGGGCCGCGTCGGAGCAGTACCGCGCGATCCTGTCGGGCGACTACCCGCGCCGGGACGACGACGCGCCGACGACGGACTGGAAGGACGACCTGAAGTCCGCGGCCAAATCGTACAAGGATTCCTGGAACGCCTCGGCGGATCCGCTGACGAAGGTTTTCACCGAGGTCGGGGAGACGGTCGCCGGTGCGGCCAGCAAGGTCTGGACCAAGTTCGGCGGAGATTCGGGAAACGGCAACAGCTGAGGCGACTGCGGTGTGCCGGATCCTTGCCGCTGGCGGGATCCGGCAGGCGAGTCGCGCGCATCGCGAATCCGGCTCGTTCAGCCAAGAACGGCGGGCCCGCAGGCGATCTGCGGGCCCGCCGTTCTTGTTGCTGCCGATGACTACTCGGAATACGGGTCCGGCGCGCTTTGCCGCGCGCCGGTCTCGCCGATTCTGATCAGCTGTATGCGACCTGGGTGCTCGAGTCGGCGCTGATCCAGGTGATGGTCCCGTGCTGGAAGGTGTTGCGGCGTCCGCCGGTGACGGCGAATTCGTCGCTGGTCGGGTAGCCGAGGCGGCCCTTTTCCCAGCCGAGGTCGGCCCACTTTTGCCGGATGGCTCCGTGGATCGATTGCGCGCCGGTCGCCGGGGTCCAGTAGATGGAGGAGCCTTGGGCGCCGTTGAAGTGGTTGTAGCGGCCGATTCCGTCGGGTGTGGTGCCCTGGTCGGTGGTCGGGTAGCCGAGCCCGCGTTCCCAGCCGAGTGCGGCCCATTTGTCCCGGATGGGGCCGCGGATCGATTGTGCGCCGGTGGCGGAGGTCCAGTAGACCGAGGCTGAGTTGGTGAAGTGGTTGTAGCGGCCGACTCCGTCCGGCGTGCCGGTCTCGTCGGTGGTGGGGTAGCCCAGTCCGCGTTCCCAGCCCAGTGCCGCCCACTTGTCCCGGATGGCTCCGTGGATCGACCGCGCGCCAGTGGTCGAGGTCCAGTAGATCGAGCCTGAGTTGGTGAAGTGGTTGTAGCTGCCGCTGCTGTCCGGGGTCAGGGTTTCGTCGGTGGTGGGCAGGCCGAGGAACCCGTTGGGGCCGCCGAGTTCCTGGTAGTGCTGGGCGATCGCACCGTGGACCGCGTAGGCGCCGGTCGGCGGGTTGTAGCCGATGACGCCGTACTGGTAGTTCTGCGCCCAGCCGCCTGCGGCCGGGTAGCGGTTGCCGACCGGGGTGCCGAGGTAGGACGTCGGGCCGCCGAGTGCGTTGTAGTGCTCGGTGATCTTGTCCGGTTCGGTGCCGGCGGCGAGGGTCTGGAGGTCGGTGAGGCTGCCGTTGAAGACGTCCTGGTCGCCGGGGAAGGTGCCCGACGTCGCGGTCTGGGCGAAGGTGTAGTCGGTCCAGCTGGCGGGCATCGTGATGGCGGCGGCGATCCACAGTGGATCGTTGGCGAAGCCGGGATTGTTGCCGGTGCAGTGGTTCCACCAGCCGTTGGTGGTGTAGATGACCGGCCACCGGTTGGTGCGGTCGTGGACGGTGGTGGTGAAGTCGGTGATCCAGGCGGAGATCTGGGCCGGGGTCATGTTGTAGCACCAGCCGGTCCAGTCGGCGGTGCTGTAGGGGTTGTACTCGATGTCGAGCACGGGCGGGAGGGTTTTGCCGTCGGAGACCCAGCCGCCGCCGTGGCTGAGGAAGAATTGCGCCTGCGCCGCGCCGGTCGAGGTGTCGGGCAGTCCGAAGTGGTAGGCGCCGCGCAGGATCCCGGCGTTCGCGGAACCAGCGTAGTTGGTCGCGAACTGCGGGTCCACATAGGTCGTGCTCTCGGTGGCCTTCATGTACGCGAACTTCGCGCCGTTGCCCGCGGCCGCGGCCCAGTCCACTGTGCCCTGGTAGTGGGAGACGTCCATGCCCGGCGTCGTCACGCCCGCCGCCATGGCTGTCCGCGGGGCGGTTTTCGGCTTTGCGGCGGGGTCTTTGCCGATGGTCGAGCCCAGGTAGTCCGAGCCCGGATGCGCGGGTGCGCTCGCGGTGCTCGGGCTCGGTGAGCTAGTCGACGCCGCAGCCGGTGTCCCGGCCAACCCGCACGTGAGCAAGACGGAGACCGCACCCGCGCTCACCGCACTACGAAACCATCTCACTGAAACCTCCACCCGGTATCTGTCCACACCGCTATCGCCGGGGGCCCGGAAGCGTTACCGGTGCGGCGAAGAAAATCCGGAGACCGGGAAAGCCGGGCTGCTGCGGCCGGTGAAAGCCACGAAGAGGTGAACGAGAAATGGCTCAGAGCGGTTGTCGGGCCGGGGAAGAACCGGACTGCGTGGTCGGAGATTAATCCAGTCATCCGTTCGGTCCGTGTCTCGTGGGGAAGCGCCGTGGAGTGAAACGGTGCGGTTAGGCAATTTCCCCTCTGCTTTGCCGAAGCCGGGCGGCACCGTACTGTCCCCGGAGCGGTGGGGCACACTGCCGCGAGTGCGTCCGGCGACGGGCGCGGAAACGAGGGGGTCTTGTGCGGCGTTGGGGTGTGGCTGCGGCTGCGGGAATTGTCGTCGCCGGTGCGGTGGCCGCGGTGGTGTGGTGGCCCCGGGGCGACGATTCGGGCCTGCCGCCCGCTCGGGCGCGGGTGTACGCGGACTTCTCGGCCTGCCTGCTGACCGGAGGGCAAGGTCTCGCGAGCCCGGGCGCCGGGCCGGTCTGGGCCGGCTTGCAGGACGCGTCGGGCGACACCCGGATCAAGGTCTCCTATCTCGCCGCGGCCGGGCCGGCCACTGAAGCGAATTACTTGCCATACCTGAATTCCCTGGCACAGCGGCGATGCGACGTCGTCCTGACGGTGGGGGAGCCGGGCACGTCGGCGGCGCTCGCGCAGGCTGCCGCGCACCCCGCGATCCGCTTCGTCGCGGTCGGCGGCACCGGTCGCGAAGGTCCCAACGTTTCCGCTGTGCGGGCTACTGATCACGTGCGCGGGGACGTCGCCGAAACCGTGCGGGCAGCGGCGCACGCCGCCGGGCACTGAGGAATTAGTGCCCTTTCATCCGATTTACGGATTATTTGTCCGATTTCTCATGTGTCGTGCATCGCGAGGATTAGTCGTTTAGGAGTCTTTTCCGGACAGTCGCCCGTGTGGTGAACTTTCTCGCCGCTCGCGGAGGCGGCCCTTATCGAGGGGGAACCGGTGCGCCGAGGCGTCGCGAGATCTTGTGCTGCCGCAATACTTCTGGGCCTGGGTCTTTCTCTGGGAACTGGGCAGGCGGACGCGGCACAGCTGGCCGCGGGACAGCGCCCGATCACGGAACTGGGCTCGTGGCTCGGTTCGCTGTTCTCCGGTTCTTCGGAGTCTTCCCCGCACTGGGGCGCGACGCCTCGGCAAGCGGGCGGCACGGCCGAAGGCAAGTCCCACGACGCGAGCACCGCGTCGACCCGCGCGAGCGGCGGCACAGGAGACGCTCCCGACACCGGACCCGGTGAGCTGCCGGAGAATCGCGGTCACGCCCGGAAGGTGAATCCGGGACCGAGCGGCGTCGCCACCCGCGGGTTCGACGCGGCGACGAGCCGGCGCGATGCGCTGAAGTCGAGCGCCACGATGAACTACTTCCTCAACGCGGACGGCTCAGTCACGCGGGACTACACACGCGGCCCCGTCAACTTCGCCGACGGCGCCTGGGGATGGAAGCCGATCGACACGTCGGTACACGGCGACCCAGACGGCCGATGGCACGAAACCGCGAACTCGTTGTCGGTCGATTTCGCGGGCAGCGCGGCGGATCCGGCACTGGCGAAGCTCGCAGTCGACTCCGGGCACACGATCTCCTACGGCCTCGACGGCGCCCGCTCCGTGGCACCGCGCGTCGACGGCCGCGCCGCGACGTATCCGGATGCGTTGCCCGGCACCGACCTCGCGCTCGAACCCACCGCCACCGGCCTGAAGGAATCGCTGGTCCTGCACTCGGCGACCGCGGCGAACACATGGCTGTTTCCGTTGACGCTCAACGGATTGACCCCGCGGCTGGAGTCCGACGGTTCCGTCAGCCTGCTCGACGGCGCCGGGGCGATCCGGCAGCGAATCCCGCGCGGCTACGCCTTCGACTCGCACGTCGACCCGGTGTCCGGGGTTCCCGCCACGACGTATGCCGTCGGCTATGAGCTGACGACCGCCGCGGGAAAGCCCGCGCTGAAGGTCACGCTGGACCCGAAGTGGCTGACCGACCCGGCGCGGGTGTTCCCGGTGACCGTCGACCCGACCTTCACCGACGCGCCGGCGTCGACCTACGCCGAGATCGGCGCCCCCGGCGACCACTCGATGGAGAAGGTCGTCAAGATCGGGTCGTACAACTCCGGCCCCGATTCGGCGAACACGTTCCTCCAGTTCCCGAAAGACCTCGACGGGTCGCAGGTCACGGTCAGCGCGGCAACTCTGAAGCTGTTCGACACGTGGGCTTCGACGTGCACCCCCACGCGCTTCGACGTCGCGCCGGTGACGCAGGCGTGGACGCCCTCGACCGTGACCGCCTACCCCGGGCCTTCCTACGGCGCGAGCATCGGCAACGCCACCCCGTCGGTGCCCACCGCGTGCGCGAACCGCGCGGCCGACCGGACGAAGGGCGACTGGGTCAGCGTGCCGTTGTCCACGGCGACTTTCACCGGCTGGGCCAACGGATCCGCGGCGGACAACGGCCTCGCTGTCTACGCGGCGACGAATGACGCGTCGCACTGGAAGCAGTTCGACTCCTGGCTGATGAACGCCGGCTACCAGCCGGTGCTGTCGCTGACGACGAGCGGCAACGTGCCTCCGGTGGTCGACTCGGCCTACCCGGGCCCCAGCGGGACGACGACCAGCCTCGTGCCGTTCCTGTTCGCCACCGCCCACGACATCGACGCCGGCCCCGGCGCGCTGAAGTACCGCTACCAGGTCGCTGACTCCGCGGGCGCGACGATCGCCGATTCCGGTCTGGTCAACGAGGGCACCTGGCGCGTGCCCGCCGGGAAGCTGAAGTACAACCAGACTTACTACTGGGCGGTCCAGGCCTACGACGGAGCGTCCTATTCGGCCGATCCGCCGTGGAACCCGCTCACCGTCCAGGTGGACCAGCCGCTGGTGACGTCGTCGCTGTCGCAGAACACCGGGGTGCACGGAGTCGAACCGAGCATCGGCAACTACACGACCTCGGCGACCGACGCCGAGGTGCGCACCGTCGGCCCGGCGCTGTCGGTGGTGCGCGACTACAACTCCCGCGACCCGCGGTCGACCGGCGCATTCGGCGCGGGCTGGTCGAGCGTGTTCGACGCGCGCGCGGCCGAGCAGTACGACTTCGACGGTTCCGGCGCGGTCGTGAGCGTCCTCGTGACCTACCCCGACGGCTCCGAGGTCGGATACGGCAAGAACGCCGACGGCACGTTTTCCCCGCCCGCTGGGCGATTCGCCACGTTCAAGGCGATCACCGGCGGGTACAGCCTCACCGACAAGAACGACACCGTCTACACCTTCACGCAGTCCCTCGGCTCCGGCGCCTACCGGCTTTCGTCCATCGCGGACGCGAGCGGCCGCACCGTGAACCTGACGGTGTCGGGCGGTCAGGTCACGGCGCTGACGTCCGCGGTTTCCGGCCGTGCGCTGCACCTGAACTGGACCACGCCGACCGGCGCGACGAGCCCGCACGTGGCCTCGGTCTCGACCGACGACCTGACCGCGGGCGCACCGCTCACCTGGACCTACAACTACACCGGCGACCAGCTCGCCAGCGTCTGCCCGCCGGGCACGACGACCGGCTGCACCCGCTACGGCTACACCGCGGGCTCGCCGTACCGCACCGGCGTGCTCGATCTCGGGCCGCATTCGTTCTGGCCGTTGGCCGAGACGACCGGCACCACGGCGGCGAGCGCGGTCCTGACCAACGAAGGCACCGACGCGGCGACGTATCACGACGTCGCGCTCGGACAGCCGGGTCCGCTCGCCGGATCCGCCGCGACGTCCGCCGGGTTCAACGGCACGTCGTCGTACCTGCAGCTTCCGCGCGCGGACGCGGCCGCTCCGAACACGATGTCGGTTTCGATGTGGTTCAAGACCGCGGCGGCCAACGGCGTCCTGTTCTCCTACAGCACCATGCCGTTGAGCGAGACCACGAGCCCGGCCTCCCAGTACACCCCGGCGCTTTACGTCGGCAACGACGGCAAGCTGGTCGGCGAGTACTGGACCGGCGACACGACCAAGACGATCACCACGGCCAATCCAGTCAACGACAACGCCTGGCACCACGTCGTTTTCACGCATTCCTCGACCAGCCAGGGCATATACCTCGACGGCCAGTTCGTCGGCTCCTCGATCGGCGCGATCGTGCCGATGGGCCCGCAGAACCGCTACATCGGCGCCGGGTTCCTCGGCAACGCCTGGCCCGACCAGTCCCACGCCGGGCAGCCGGGCACGGCGACGTTCTTCAACGGCCAGATCGCCGACGTCGGCATCTGGGACAAGTCCGTTCCCGGCACCCGGGAGCTGCCGCTCTACCAAGCGGGCAAACAGCAGGAAAGCCTGCTCACGTCGATCACCCGGCCCAGCGGGGCGGTGCACACGACCGTCTCCTACGATCCGGTTTCCCAAGCGGTCACTCAGATCGGCGACGAAAACGGCGGGACCTGGAAGTACGCGCCGCTGACGGCGACCGGTTCGAGCCAGGTTTACCGCGGCGCCGTTCTCGGCTCGCATCCCGAGCTGTACCAGCGGTTAGCGGACGCGCCGGGCACCGCGTCGCCCGCGGGCGAGGTCAATTACCGGCCTTCCGCCTACACCAACGCGACTCTCGGTGTCCCTGGCCGGTTCACCGACTCGACCGCGGCGAAGTTCCCCGGCACCGTCGGCGGCGTCACGCTGCCGGACCATCTGGTGAGCGCGTCGACCACGTCGTCGGTCGAGCTGTGGTTCTCGACGACGTCCACCGCGGCCGGAGCGCTTTTCTCGACCGGGGGTTCCGCGCTCGGCGCGGCGAACCCGTCCGGCGGCGCCATGCCGGTGCTGTACGTCGGGACCGACGGGAAACTGCACGGCCACTTCTGGGACACCACCGTGGCGGGCATGGCGTCGGCCGCCAAGGTCAATGACGGCAAGTGGCATCACGTCGTGCTGACCGGCGCGAACACCGCCCAGGTCCTCTACCTCGACGGCCAGCAGATCGGCACGTTGTCCGGCCAGATCGGCAACTACGACCCGCTGAACTTCGTCGGGGCCGGTGTCTTCAACAGCAACGGCTGGCCCGCCGCGCCGTCCGGGAACACCTGGAACTACTTCGCCGGTTCGATCGGCGAGGTCGCCTACTACCGGTCGGCGCTGTCCTCGGCCGAAGTCGCCCAGCATTTCCTCGCCGCGGGCAACTCCCAAGGGCTCGCGCCGGTCACGACGGCGACGATCACCGACCCCGGCGGCAAGACCGCGGTGCAGCAGTACGACCCGGGCGCGGGCAACCACAAGGTTTCCGAGACCGACACCGGGGGCAAGCGCACCAGCTACGGCTACGACACGTCGGGCTTCCTGCACACGACCACCGACCCGAACGGCAACATCGTCACCGTCGGCCACGACGTGCGCGGCAATGTCGTCTCGCAGACCACGTGCCAGAACCAGGCCGCGGAGAAGTGTTCGACGTCGTACTCGACCTACTTCCCCGACGACACCACCGCGCAGCTCACCACCGCCGACGCGCGCAACGACCTGATGCTGACTTCTCGGGACCCGCGGTCGGCGAACGCGACCGATCCCGCGTATCTGACGACATTCGGTTACGACACGGCGGGCAACCGCACCACGGTCACCACGCCGCCGGTGCCGGGGTTCCCGAACGGGCGCACCACCAAGATCACCTACAGCGACGGCACCTCCGCTTTCCCGGCGGCCGATTCCGGCGCCGTGCCCGCGGGCCTGCCGGTGAAGACCGTCTCTCCCGGCGGCGCGGTCAACCAGATCGCCTACCTGCACAACGGCGACGTCGCGAGCACGACCAACGCCGACGGCCTGGTAACCCGCTTCACCTACGACGCGCTCGGCCGGACGCTGACGAAGACAGCGGTCTCCGACAGCTTCCCGGCAGGGCTGGTCACGTCCTACACCTACGACGGGAACGACCAAGTCGTCTCGCAGACCGACCCGGCGGTGACGGACCGGGTGACCGGCGCGGTGCACACCGCGGTCACTTCGAGCGTCTACAACGCCGACGGCAGCCTCGTGTCCCAGACGGTCGCCGACGGCAGCGGCGGCGACTCGGCCCGGACCACCAGCTCGACCTACAACGACAAGGACCAGGTCGAGTCCACCACGGACGCGAATGGCGCCGTCACCACCTTCACCTACGACGCTTACGGCAACAAGAAGAGCGAAACCGACGCCAACGGCACCGAAACCGACTGGGCCTACGACGGCGAAGGCCGCTTGCTGTCCCAGGGCGTCTGGTACACCGGCAGCCCCGTCGACCCCAAGCCGGCGACGTTCCTGACCCAGAAGTCCAACGCCTACGACCCGGCAGGGCGGCTGGCGTCGGAAACGGACTCGATGGGCAACGTCACCGCCTACACCTACACCGACAACGGTCTCACCGCGACAGTCACGCGCAAGGATCCGAGCGGACAGCAGTCGTTCGTCACCGAGTCCAATACCTATGACGCGGCTGGCAATCTGGTCGGCAAGGTCACCGGCAACGGCGCGAACACCTCATCGTCCACAGTGGACGCAGCAGGGCGCGTCGAGCGGACCGTGGACGATCCGGGCGGGGCCGCGCGCACGACGTCGGTCTCCTACACCCCGGACGACAAGGTCGCGACCAGCATGCAGTCCGACCCGTCGGGCCGCAGCCGCACGGTCAGCACGGCTTACGACCCGATGGGAGTGCTCACCTCGCGTTCGATCTCCTCGGACGGCACCGGGCACCCGGTCGGCTGGTGGAAGCTGAACCAGACCTCCGGCACCGCGGTCACCGACTCCTCCGGGAGCGGCAACCCCGCCACCGCCACGGCGGTCACGTGGTCCGGCGACGCCGCGAACCTCGACGGCAGCGCGTCCCAGATCGCCACCGGCGGCCCGGTGCTGAACACCGCGGCGAGCTACACCGTGTCCGCGTGGGTCAAGCCGGCGGCGTTCGGCGCGGGATTCCAGACGTACGTGGTCCAGAAGGCCAACGTGATGAGCGGCCTTTACCTCGAATACGACTCGAGCACGCACAAGTGGTCCTTCTCGAGGTTCGGCACGGACGCGTCGAACGCCACGCTCTACCGAGCCGAGTCGGCCGCCGACGCGCAGTCCGGCGTGTGGACTCAGCTCACCGGCGTCTACGACTCCGGCACCGGCGCGATGACGCTTTACGTCAACGGGGCGGCGGCGGGCAGCGCCACCGATCCGACCCCGCTCGCGGCCAACGGCCCGCTGGTGATCGGCCACGGCTGGTACAACGGCGCGAACGGCAACTACGCCACCGGCCAGGTCAGCGGGGTCCAGGCCTATTCGCGAGCGCTCTCGGCGGCCGAGGTCTCGACTGTTTACAACGGCGGGCACAGCGGCGGGACCGTCGCGTCGTCGCCGGCTGAAACCACCACGTGGACGGTCGACCAGCGCGGTCTGCCGACCTCGATGACCGACGCCAACGGGAGCATCACTTCCTACGCCTACGACGAGGCCGGAAAGCCCGCCGTCACCACGGCGCCGACGGTCAACGCCGAGACCAACGGCGGAGCACCGGCCGCGGTGCATCCCGTCACGACCACCGGCTACAACACCTTCGGCGAGCCAGTGGAAGCCGTCGACCCCAACGGCAACCAGGTCACGACCGTCTACGACGCGGCGGGCCATCCTGTCTCGGTCACCAACCCGAATTACACCCCGCCCGGCGGCGGCGCGCCGATCACGGCGACCACCGTGCGCACCTTCGACAAACTCGGGCAGGCCGTCTCCGACAAGGACCCGCTCGGACACGTCACGAAGGCGGACTACGACCAGCTCGGCAACGTCGTTCAGGTGACGAAACCGTCCGGCGCGAAGACTGTGTCGACCTTCGACACCAACGGAGACCGGCTCTCGATCACCGACGCGAACGGCGCCCGGACCGAAGCGACGTACGACTTCTTGTCCCGGCCGTTGACGGCGACTGTGTTCGAGCGCTACCCGAGCACGTTGACCGCCACGACGACGAACTCGTACGCGGCCTCCGACAGCAACCCGGGCGGCGCGAACCTCGCGTCGACCAAGACGCCGGCGGGCACCGTGACGTCCTACGGCTACAACGCGCTCGGCGAAACGACCTCGGTCACCGACGCCGCCGGGAACACCACCCGCTACGGCTACAGCTACCTGGGCGAGAAGGCGTCGGTCACCGCTGCCGACGGCACGTCGACGTCGACGGCCTACGACCAGTCAAGCCGTCCGGTGCAGGTGACCCGCAAGGACGCGACCGGCGCGATGCTGCAGCAGACCTCGGCGGTCTACGACGCGGGCGGCCGCATGACGTCCAGTGTGGACGGACGAGGCACGGCGCGGACGTTCACCTACGACGCGGCGAACCGGCTGGCGAGCGAAATCCAGCCGGTGTCGGCGACGTCGTCGATCACCACCGCGCTCGGCTACGACGCGGCAGGCAACCGGACCAGGTTCACCGACGGCCGCGGCAACGCGACCGTCACCCGTTACAACTCGTGGAACCTCCCGGAAGCCCAGCTGGAACCGACCACGGCGATCTACACCGCCGACGCCGACCGGACCTTCACCGCGGTCTACGACGCGGCGGGCCGCCAGGTCCAGCAGACCCAGCCGGGCGGGGTGAGCGTGTCGGCCGGCTACGACGACGACGGCAACCTCGTCAGCCAGTCCGGCAGCGGAGCCGACTCCGCCACCGCGACCCGGACGTTCGGGTACGACCCGGCCGGGCGGATGACCTCGGCGGCCACCGCCGAAGCCGGCGCCGCGGGCCACGCGGACCACCAGGCGGCCACCAGCGAAACCTTCACCTACAACGACCGCGGCGCGCTGCTCACCGCGAACGGCTCGGCAGGTTCGTCGTCGTTCGCCTACACCGCCGACGGACTGATGAGCGCCCGCACGGACGCGGCGGGCACGACCTCGTACGGCTACGACAGCGCCGACCGGCTTTCGAGTATCACCGACGCGGTCACCGGCGGCAGCCAGACGTTGAGCTACAACGCGCTCAACCAGATCAGCGGAGTCAAGTACGGCACCGGGAACACTCGGACCTACAGCTACGACGGCCTGCACCGGCTGACCGGCGACGCGCTCAAAACGGCTGGCGGAGCGGCGATCGCTTCGGTGGCCTACGGATACGACGCCGACGACAACCTCACCTCGAAAACGACCGCGGGCTTCGCGGGATCGGCGGCCAACACCTACACCTACGACCTGGCCAACCGGCTCGCGTCGTGGAACAACGGCACGAGCACGATCGAGTACGGCTACGACGCCGCGGGCAACCGCACGAAGGTCGGCTCGTCGACCTACACCTACAACGAGCGGGACGAGCTGACGTCCGACGGTTCGAACACTTATCGTTACAGCGCAAGGGGAACGCTGCAGGAACGCGCGTCGTCGACCGGCACCCTGATGTCGCGTTCGGACGCGTTCGGCCAGATGACCGAGCAGGGGACACAGTCCTTCGGCTACGACGCGCTGGCCCGGAACCTGACCGACACGACCAGCGATACGGGCGCGACCGTCGCCACATTCTCCTTCTCGGGACTGGGCAACACGATCGCGTCGGACGGCACGTCGACCTACAGCCGCGACCCTGGCGGCGGCCTCGTCGGCGTCGCTGCCGGCGGAACCGGGGCGTTCGCGTTCGTCGACCAGCACACCGACGTCGTCGGGACGTTCACGGCTAACGGATCCACACTGGACGGTTCGACGTCGTACGATCCGTTCGGCAACGTGCTGGCGTCCCAGAACCCGAAGGGGCAGCTGGGATACCAGTCGGGCTGGACCGACCGCTCGACCGGCACCGTGAACATGGCGGCCCGCTGGTACAACCCGGCGGTCGGGCAGTTCATGAACCGGGACACGGTGTCCAACAACCCGGTGCCGAACCCGATGGAGGCGAACAAGTTCGCCTACGTCGACGACAACCCGATGACCGGCACGGACCCGTCCGGGCACGGGCTGTTCGACTGGTTCAACAACACCATCGTCAAACCGGCCGCGTCGTTCGTGTACCACAACGTCGTCCAGCCGGTCGCGCACTTCGTGAACACGTATGTGGTGCAGCCGGTCGTGCACGCGGCGGTGGCGACCTACCACGCCGTGCGCGACGTCTACCACACTGCGGCGCGGGTGGTGCGGACCGTCTACCACCACGTGGTGCGGGTCGTGCGAAAGGTGTACCGCGCGGCGGTGCACGTGGTGAAAACCGCTTATCACGCGGTCGCGAAAGTCGTGAAAACCGCGGCACACGCGGTGGCCCACGCGGCGAGAGCAGTAGCGCACGCCGCGGTGTCGGCAGCGAAAACGGTCGGCCATGCGGTAGCGACAGCCGCGGTGGCAGTAGGCCATGCGGCGGCATCAGCGGCCTCGCACGTGGCCACGTTCGTGAAGGACCACGCCTCGACGATCGCGGGCATCGCAGCGGGCGTCGTGGTCGGTGCGGCGTGCACGGCGGCGACATTAGGCATCGGCGCGGTCGGCTGCGCGGCCATCGGCGGCGCTGTCGGCGGCGCGGTGTCGTACGGAATGGACTGCTCGAAAGCGCACAACTGCTCGGTCGGCGGTGCGGTGGAAGCAGTCGGCCTAGGCGCACTGGGCGGTGCTCTGGGCGCCGGATTGGCGGGCCCGCTGGGCGGCAAACTGGTGTCGGAGGCACTGGACGGCGTGCTGCCGGAAGTCGCGACACAGGGTTTGGTGGGCGCGGGTTCCGGAGCGGTCAGCGGCGGCGTGACGGCGTTGGCCGGTTACGGAATGAACTGTGGCCGGAACTGTTCGGTGAGCGGTGCGCTCGCGGCTGCCGGCTCCGGCGCATTGGCAGGCGGTGCCGGCGGCGCGGCATTCGGGGCGGCAGGCGGCCTGCGGGCTCGCGGGCGCAGTTCTGCGGAAGCGCCGGCGGAGTGCCACAGCTTCCTGGCCGGAACGAAGGTGTTGCTGGCGGACGGTTCGAGCAAGCCGATTTCGTCGCTGAAGGTCGGAGATCGGGTCGCGAACTCGAAGCCGGGCAAGGCGGGCTTGGAGACGCACCCGGTCGACCGGGTGATCGTGACGGAGACGGACCACGATTTCGTGGACCTGAAGGTGAAACCGAGCCGAATCCGCCGCGCGGCAACCCGAATGGCAGCAGGCCTCGCGGTAGCCGCAGCGGTAGTGACCGGCGGCAGCGTCCCGGCGTCAGCGGCACCGGCGACGCTGACGACGACGTATCACCACCCGTTCTACGACGTCACGCGCGGTGCGTTTGTCGAGGCCATCGATCTGCATGCGGGCGACCGTCTGCAGACAGCCGACGGTGGCGAGGCGACTGTCGAGGAGGTGACGCCGTACCACTCGACGGAGGTCACGTACGACCTCACGATCGACGAGCTGCACGCGTACTACGTTTTTGCTGGCGATATCCCGGTCCTCGTCCACAACTGCGGTGATGCTCTTTCGGCAGCCAGGGCTCTGGCCGACCGGGCCAGTTCGTTGTCCAACCGGATCAGGCCGGCGGTTGCGGAGGCGATCGAGTCGCCGGACGGCCACGTGATCGCGAATACCAGCCAGCGGGGCGGGGCATCTCCCGAACTGCACGAGGACGTGCAATCGGTGCTCGACGACATTCCGGCGGACGCACGTGGCGGCGGGCACGGTCGATGCGGTCTCGCGATGTGTTTGTCCGAGGCGCTCGGCAATGGCCTTGATCCCACGGGCTGGAAAGTGGCTGCGGTTAAGATCAGGGCGTCGACGGGGCATCCGGGGCACGGTGAGGGCATCGGTCCATGCCTGAGCTGCGTACCCCTGGTCGAGCAATACAACCTGGATTTCGTTACTGGCGGAAGGAATTAGCGTGAAGGAGTTCTCGCCGGAGGTTGTGGAGGCCCTTGAGGCGGCGGGGTGGCACCGGGGACGCCAGGTCGACGTCGAAGGCTGGCGTGCGGGCCTGGCGGGCGAAGGGCTCCGCATGCCTGATGCGGCCGCGGAGTTCCTTGCTTCGTTCGGCGGCCTGAAATTCGACCTCAAGGGTCGGGGGATAACGCGCGGAAAAGAACCGTTCGACTTGGATCCGTTGGTGGCTGCGGGAGAGGAGGGGCGGTTTGTCGACTGGGGCCGCGAGATCGGTCGGGCTCTTTTCCCGATCGGCGAGCTTGATGGCGGGCATTTCTTTCTCGCGATCGACGAGGAAGGCGAAATCTACTGTTTGGCGGATCGGCTCGGCTCGTTCGGTCGGGGCGTCGAAGGATTGGAAGGCTTGATCCTGGGGGTCATGCCAGAATGGCGGGACGCGGCTGACTGCTGAGTGCGCGAGCCGCCCGTAGGAATGATCGCGGCGAACGCGCGTTGCTTCGAGGCATCGAGGATGCATAAGGGCGGGTTTTCGCAGCCTTGGAGTCGAGGCCGCAGCGACGCGGGTCCGCTTCGGCGTTGCTGGCGAGGTCCCGGGCGGCACGGCGAGAGCAGCTGCGGCTGAGATCAGTGGGTAGTCAGCTCGGTGCTGCGCGTGCCTGTAGCGGAGCGAAATACGCTTGCTGGCTGCGCCTCGGCCTGAAACTGCCAAATCCAGGTCGATAGTGCCTCAGCGCCGACAGTGAGGCAGTCACTGGCCAGAAGCCTGTGTCGGGCGCGGTCGCGCTCGCCCGGCTGCACCTGGGGGATGTCGCCATTCTTCTCAGTTCGGGCTAGGAGCGGATTCGTGCAGACGGTAGAAGCGGCCGCCGAGTACTGCGTAGACGGTGACCGGTCCGGTGCCGGGGCGTGCGGTGGCTTGCCAGGCGTTGCCGTCGGCGATTCCCGGCGCAGGGGAGGGGAGCCCGACGATTCCCCCTCCGGTGACGACGTCGGCGGAGTCGGTGACGAGGACGCAGTCGGGGTGCAGGTCGGTCCATCCGGTGATGAGCGCGCTGCCGGTGGATGTGACGGCTCCGTGAGCGGTGGGGAGGTCTGTAGCGGTGGCCGGGTTGACGGCGGTGCCGAGTTCGGGTCCGTGGCAGCCGAGGGTGAAGTGGCGGTTGAAGGGGTAGGCGCCGAGGGCGCGAGCGGCGGGGATGACTTGGCGTTGGATGTGGAGTTGATCGAGGACGCTGGTGGTTTCGGTGCGCAGGGCGATGGGGGCGAGGGCGAGCGGGGCGTAGCCGCGGCGGGTGAGGTCGGCTTTGGTGCCGCCGATGGCGTGGGTGGTCAGGGAGATGGCGCAGATGCCGATGACGACCGCGGTGAGCGGCCACTGTGGACGGACGAGCGTCGCGAGGGCGAGGAGTGCGCTCACCGCGAGGGTGCTGACGATGGCGTAGCGGCTGATCAGCCCGATGTTCCCGCCGGGAGCCAGGTTGCTGGTGCGGCCCAATGCGACAAGCACCGCGAGCGCGACGGCATGTCCCGCGATCCCGATCCATCCCGCGGCGCGCGTGTCGCTCTTCGCGGCGATGGCGCAGGCGGTGAGGAGCGCGGTGGTGAGGGCTCCGGCGAGGACGGCGATGACGGCTTGGTCTCCGGACCAGAGGCTGCCGAGCGCGGCTGCGGCGGTGGAGAAGCGGCCGTCGGGGTCGAGTGCCGTGGTGGCCAGCGATTGGGCGCCGCTGGGTTTGGTGAGCAGCCAACCGGCCATCACGATGGTTCCGGCGGCGGTCATGGCGATGGTTTTGGCCCGGTTTTCGTGGCGGAGCAGGAAGATCGCGGCGACGATGAGGAACGCGGGGAGTCCGGCGCCGAAGCTGAGGCTGGCGAGCAGTGCTGCGGCTGCGGCGGTCGCGAGGCGGCCGCGGTGGGCTTGGGAGGCGGCGAGGACGGTGAAGAAGACGGCGGGGATCCAGCTGATGCCGTTGGTGCCTTGCAGCCAGATCTCGGCGAGGTGCGAGGAGAACAGCAGCCACGACATCCCGGCCGCGAGCGCTGCTTTCCGGTGCGGGGACAGGGATCGGGGGAGCATCGAGTACAGGCACGTGCCGATCCCGGCGACCAACGCCACCGTGAGGACGGTCAGGACGCGGTTGTCTCCGCCGAACCAGGCGGCGTCGGCGTAGAAGAGCAGCGAGGGGATGACGAAGGGCTGGTCGAGGTGGTAGGTGAACACCTGGCCCAGCAGGAGATGTCCGCGGTCGTCGGTGATTTTCGCCAGGACGTGCCAATAGTCGAGCAGCAGGTGACCGCGCGGCGCGCGCACGGCGGTCCACAACGCCAGCATGGCGGGTACTGCGGCGAAGGCTGTCAGCACGACGATCCCGGCGCGGGGTCTTCGGACGACGGGGACGGCGGCGGGGGAAGCGAGCGCGGTCAAGACCTCTCCTGGCGAAGTGAATGTCACCCCGGTCGGCGGCTTGCCGGACCTGCCCGCTGCGGATTGCGGATTTTTCGATGTGACCTGCTGCTTTTACCGCGTCGCGGATGGTCTGGACAAGAGTGTCCTTGCTCTCTGTTCCGGATGTAACGAAACAATGCGGACAAAACGATGCTATGGCCCGCAGTCCGGAGGATCGCGCGGGAAATTTACCGAAAGCGGTTCAGTGGGAAGAAAACCATCGGAAACGAGGTTGTCGGCAGGCCGCGCGAGATCACCGGGCCCGGCGGTCTCCTTCCGGAGTGTTCGACAGCCAGCACAGACCCAGCCCGGCGGACCAGTCGACCGCCTGGCAGTCGCGGACGACGCGTTCGACGGTGTCCTCGACGGACGCGGCAGGCCACGGCTCGAACCCCGTGTCGCCGATCTCTCCGACAACCATCAGTCCCTCGCGGAGCAGGTAGTCGAGAACACTGGCGAAGAAGGCGGCGAAGCGGTCGCTGTCCCTGGGGACGACCTGGAAGGCGTTCCAAATCAGAGAATCGACCGGAACCCAGTCGTCGAGGCCTTCGTCGAGCGTGGGGGCCACGACTCGTTCGATCTCGTGCGCCTGCCGTTCATCCATCGAGATGCACCTTCAACCTCTTGCCGTCCGCCGTCGCGATGTCGATTGTTTCACCGCTCGTCTTGGACGTCAGACGCCATTGGATCGTCGTGCCGTCTTGCAGTTTGAACACGTCGGGAATCTTGTCTCCCCGCGACGGAAGCCGCTCGGTGCCCGCCGTCCAGTGGTCGAACAGGGTCCGCAGTTCGGTCGTGTTCGACACGGTTTTCACGCCGCTGTTCTGGCCCTGGGGCAGCGCGTCGAATGAAATGCGCCAGTCTTTGGCACCGTTTTTCGCCGCGAGTTCGATCCCGCGGGAGACCTTCGCCGCTCGTTCGACGGCGACGAGTTTCTTGAGGGCGCCGCCGGCGATCGGGACGGCGGCCATGCCGTAGAGGGCACGTTCGAAACCGTCGAGTTCCTGCTGGGTGAACGCGTCCTTCCCGGCGATCGCCTCGACCGCGCTCTTGATGCTGCCGACCCCGGGGACGAAGTCCGTCGCGGCCGACAGGACCGCCGCGACGTCCGGGTTGAGCGAACCGGAATGGGTCGGGTGCCCGAAGGCCTCGTCGAAGTCGAACTTGATGCCCTTCAGCGACAACCCGCCCACCGGCATCCACGGCGTGGACGTGAACTTGTCCAGGGTCCGGTTCGCCGCGGCCAGGATCGCGTTCGCCGCGGCCAGATCGCGCTTGGCCCCGGCGAAATCGCGGTCGGCTTGTGCCATGGCGGTGCGGATCTGGGCGGCGCTGTAGTCCAGCTGGGCCGAGGCCTGCGCGATGCCGGCCGCGGTGGCCGCGAGTCCGCGATTGTTGGCTTCCAGCGCGGCGAGGTCGATGTGGATGTCCAGATCCGGAAGCGCATTGAACTGCGCGATGGCCGTTTTGGCGATCGCGGCCAGTTCGGGGAGCGACTTCACCACGATCCTTGTCGCGACGACAGTGTCGCGCAATTGCTGCAGCGAATCCTCGCTGAACTGATCGAGTGCCTGGCCCGCCCGGGAAATGTCTCCGGCGTCGATCGCTTTGCCGACCTCGTCCAAAGTCCGGGCGGCTTCGCTGAGCGCGTGGCCCGCGACCTGGCCGATGCCCTGGCGCAGGTGCCCGAGCACCAGGGCGCCCAGCTGGGTGCGGGCGACCGCCTTGCCCACCACAAGCGCCGCTTTGGCCCGGTCGGCGGCTTTGCACGCCGCCAGCTCCGGATGCCGGTCGCAGAGACCGGACGCCTGGGCGGGCATCGCCACGAGCATCGCGACGATCGCGACGACGAGGCCGACGACGCCCCCTCGGCGCGCGGCCTGAGCACGGAAACGCACCCGTGTCCTCCTTGATCTTGATCAGCGGAAGAGAGAGTAAGGCACGGCTGCGGCGACCGACGGCCACCGGGAGGTATTTGTGTCGGTGGGCACAAATACGTAACGGAAAGCGTGGGCGTCGTAATGAATAGCGAATTCCGGGGGAAAGGCGCCCGACCGGATCCCTTGCCAGGAGCGCGAGGAAACGGCAGAGCGCCAGCACATTCCTGAATCGCGGGCCGGGCGAACCGCGACGGATCAGCGCGGTTCGGGCCGAGGAGAGGGGCGGGCGGGCTCTGTCGCCGGGGATCGCGTGGCTGCCCAGCTGGCGAGGAGTTTGAGCCGGTCCTCCGATTCG
This sequence comes from Amycolatopsis sp. NPDC003676, assembly GCF_053587275.1. Taxonomy (NCBI): domain Bacteria; kingdom Bacillati; phylum Actinomycetota; class Actinomycetes; order Pseudonocardiales; family Pseudonocardiaceae; genus Amycolatopsis; species Amycolatopsis sp. NPDC003676. The sequence continues at coordinate 22,090 of NZ_JBSFNS010000047.1, read as the reverse complement.
GTGCCGGGTTCGGCGGTGTAGGTGATCAGATCGTGCACGGCTCGGCCGGGCAAAGGCAGGTCGAGGGACTGGAAAGTCAGTTCCAAGCCGCCGACTTCGGGGTGCCGGAGCCGTTTGACGCCGTCGTGGCGGATGAGGACGTCGTGCGCGGCCCAGAGGCTGCGGAACTCCGGACTGAGGGTGCACAGCTCGCCGATGAGTTCGCGCAGCGCCCGGTCGTGGGGTTCTCGCCCGGCCTCGGCGCGCAGGAGGGCGGCGGTGGCATCGCAGGCGGCGTCCCAGTCGACGAAGAAGTAATGAGCGCTGGGGTCGAGGAAGATGTAGCGGGCGAGGTTGGGACGGCCGCGCTCGTCGGCGGTGGTGCTGCCGAACATCGGCGCGTACAGGGCTCGGGCCAGGGGATTGCTGGCGACGACGTCCGTGCGGCCGTTGCGGACGAACGCCGAGGACATCGTCATGGAGTCGAGCAGCCACCGGACCTGGGGCGGGACCTCGACGTCCCGGCGACGCGACGGCGTGCGGCTCGTGGGCCGCGATGACCGGGCCAGGTCGAACAGGTAGGTGCGTTCGTCGTCGTCCAGCCGCAGGGCGCGGGCGACTGCGTCGAGGACGGCTTCGGACACGCCGCCGATGTGGCCCTTCTCCAGCCGCGTGTACCACTCGGTGCTCACCCCGGCCAGGACGGCGACCTCCTCCCGCCGCAGCCCAGCGACCCGGCGACGGGTGCTGGTCGGCAGTCCCGCCTGCGCCGGGGTGATCTTGGCGCGCCGGCTGGCAAGGAAGTGCCGGATCTCGCCGCGGTTGCCGGGCTGCTGGTCCATGCCATTCACGGTAGCCGTAGGTCGAGGCGCGAAAGGGGTTGAAGCAGTACCCCCGCTAAACACGACCTTCTCGGGCGGCGGCCGTCGCGGTCTCGTAGGGATTGAACGTCAGGAAACGAGAACGGAGTCAGGGACATGACGAGCAAGACGCCGACGGTGGCGCTGGGCACGTGGGCCTGGGGAGACAGCGGCGAGCCGGGCGACGGCTATTTCGGCAGCCAGCTGACCGCGTCCGGCCTGCGAGAGGTTGTTAGGACGGCGCAATCGCACGGGTTCACCCTGTGGGACACCGCGGTGGTGTACGGCATGGGCCGCTCGGAGACGGTCCTCGCTCAGGCGCTGAAAGGCTATGCCCGCAGCGAGTACCAGCTGTCGACGAAGTTCACCCCGCAGATCGCGGGCGACGGCGACGATCCGGTCACGGACATGCTGGAGCAGAGCCTCGCCCGATTGGGCACGGACTATGTCGATCTGTACTGGATCCACAACCCGGCCGACGTAGCCCGCTGGACGCCGCTGCTGATTCCGCTGCTGCAGAGCGGCCGTATCAAGCACGTCGGCGTCTCGAACCACAACCTGCAGGAAATCGCTCTCGCCGATCAGATCCTCGGCGAGGCCGGCTTCCGGGTGGAGGCGGTCCAGAACCACTACAGCCTGGTGCACCGGAGTTCCGAGCGCGCGGGCATCCTTGAGCATTGCCGCGAGAACGATGTGCGGTTCTTTGCCTACCTGGTCCTCGAACAAGGCGCGCTGACCGGCAGGTACAGCCCGTCCCGTCCGTTGCCGGAAGGCAGCAGCCGGGCGGCCGTGTACAACAAGATCCTGCCCCAGCTGCAGGCACTGACGGACAGAATGGGAGCGATCGGCGCGGCCCGAGGCGCATCCGCCGCCGACGTCGCCACCGCCTGGGCCATCGCGAAGGGGACCACCCCGATCATCGGGATCACAAAGGCGGCCTACCTGGACGGGTTGGTCCGCGCTCACGACATCGCGCTAGCTGAAGAGGAGATCGCGGAGCTGGAGTCACTGGCGGACGCCGCGAACGTCGACACGCGCGGCAGCTGGGAGCACGATATGTAGCAGTCGTCGGCGGGCCGAGGGAGAGACTGGGCGGGAAGCCCCTTCTGACTGTCTCCCTCGGCGTCGGTCAGATACCGCTGGAGGAATACTGACAGTGACCAGCTTCTCGGATTTCGCCAGCTACGGCGACAGCTACTACGGAGGTGGCATAGCCCGGTTTTCGTTCGGCCTGCTGGTGGTTTCGTCTCCGGACAGCGTCGACGACCACTCGGGTTGGGATCCTGCCCGCGAAAGTGTGCACGCTGGCAAAGATTCATTGCACGTCGCCGTTCGGCAGTCAGCGAGCGGGGCGGTTGCTGTCTCGTGTGTCGAAGAGCCGGTCGTTCCGGAGAGGCTTGAGCTGCTGCATCGCGGCGTGATTCAGCTGGCTCGATCGTTGGTATTGCTCTACGACCCGAATGGCCAGCTTCGCCTGGAATTGCCTGTGGAACGCGAGTTGAACGCGGTGTCGGTTTACGGTGACGACACCATGGAACCGGCCGAGATTGTCGTAGTGCTCGGCGTTGCTCAGTGTTGACCGCTGATTTCGGTTGATCTCACCTGTTCAATGAAGAATTTTCGGTAATTTACTTAGCTGTCCCGAGTGGTAGATAGGATGTTGTTGTGGTTGAATACATGACTCCTGCGCATGCAACGGAATGACGCTCTTGCATCACGCTATTGATGCCGAAGGCGATGGTCACGTGCAGACGGGCAATCCATTGCATGTCGACGTGACGGCTTACCTTCTCGCTCGCGGAGCCGACCCGCTTCGCCGAACCACTGATTCCACGCGGGAGACGGCAGAGGAGATGGCTCAAGGCTACGGTCATTGGCTGGCGCTCGCCCTGATCGAAGCATGGAAGCAGCAATGGCGTCGGCGGTCTGGTATGTGAATCCCATCGGGGGCGATGGCACGGCTGGTCGGGGACCCGGGCTCAGGTGCGCACGAGAGAACCCTCAAGCAGGAGCGCCACTAAGCGCTGCGCCAGCCCGATCCTCGAGTTCGGTGGCACCAGCATGAAAAAAAGCCGCAGGTCGAGCCCCTTCGAAGCAAAGTCGGGAGGACAGGATTTGCTCAGCGCAGTGCCGCATCAGCATAGTCGCTGGTCGGCACGGAGCGGAAATCCTCAATTAGGAGGGTGGCAGGCTGATCTTGTGTTCCGTCGGCAACGGTCAAGCCCTGCCAATGCTCAAGTACTGTCTATGTCGACGACGGCAGCGATCGACACTGACAATCAGAGCGTGGTCCCCAAGCAATGGCCGGACCGACCTCGTGTTCGCGGGGATATAGGTAGCCAAGGCCGTTCGCTCCTGCGAGCATGGTGGCCGAGCAGTCGACTTGGAGGATGTGGCTGATGGTCGTCGGACAGGCGGATCACGTCATGTGGGGCATCCACAACGACCAGCTGGACATCGATCCGGTCGCTGACGGCGCGGTCCGCATCGGCTGGGACGGCACCGGCGACCTCTCGGACGTCGCGTCGTCCCGCGACGCATTCAAACAGCGTCTTGCCGAGACCATGCCGGAGATCGAGCCCAAAACCATCGCTGGGTCGGCCGGCACGCTCTACCGCTTCGTCCACGAGATCAAAATCGGCGACATCATCGTTACGCCGAACCGCTTGAAGCGGACCCTCAACATCGGACGGGTCAGCGGCCAGTACGAATTCCACCCGTCCTCGCCGGTCCACCGGCACTGGCGGCCGGTCGACTGGCTGAGCGTCGACGTGCCCCGTGACGAGCTGTCCGAATCCGCGCAGAACGAGCTCAGCTCGCTGATCACCCTTTTCAAGATCACCACCGGCCGGGAAGAGATCGAACAGGTCATCGCCAAGCCGTCCACCGCGGAAGCCGACTTCGCCTGGACCGCGTTCTACCCCGAGCTGGCCGACCGGATCCTGGAGTACGCGACCGACCGCGAAGCCCTGCTGGAGAAGGTCTGGTCCGTCGCCGAATCCTCTGGTTTTCCGCACCTGTTCAAATACCTCAAGGGCGACCGTCGTCTCGACGGCAGCTACGGGCCCCTTCGCGACGTCGATCCGTTCACTGTCCTCACCTGCTTCAACCGCGGCATCAAGAATGACGCGCGCGCGGCCATCGCCGCAGCCTTCCGCGCCGAGTTCGGAGTCGGTGCGAAGGCGCCTGCCCAGTTCTCCGGCATCCCGATCGCCAACAATCTGAAGTCGTGGTTCATCCGCTGGGAGGTCGACCGCGGCCCGCATGACATCGACGCTCTTTGGCAGCTGGCGGCCGCCGCCGTCGCGTACGCCAAGAGCGCCGACGAAGCTACTCGCGAGGACCTCGTCAGCGCTTTCGACGAGTGCGCCACCGGTCAGACCCGGCTCCTCACCATGGGGCTGTACTGGATCCGGCCGGACTCATTCGCGGCCTACGACAGCCTCAACGGCAACCTCATCAAGAAGAACCTGCCCGAGCTCGCGGCTCAACTTTCTCTCGGCGCGAAGATCACCGGCGAACAGTTCCTCTCCAACACTGAGGCGGTTCAGGCTTGGCTGTCGTCCGGCGCGGCGCCCTACGACAGGATCTGCGCTCTGTCCTACGCCGCCTTTATTGATTCGCTCGAGCCGGTGGAGGAGTCCGAAGCCGCCGCGTCGCCGAGCGTCCCCGACGCGCCGCTCGCGAAGCCGGCGGAGATCGTCGAAGAGCCAGGCGATCCGTACGACGTCGCGTCCATCCGTGACGACGGGTGCTTCCTCGCGGAGGACGAACTCCAGCCGATGCTCGAGCGGCTCCGTTCGAAGAAAAACCTCGTCCTCCAAGGCCCTCCCGGCACCGGCAAGACCTGGCTCGCGCGCAGACTGGCCTGGGCGCTGTGCGGCGAACGCGATACTGATCGTGTTCAAATCCTCCAGTTCCACCCTTCGCTCGCCTACGAGGACTTCGTCCGTGGCTGGCGTCCTTCCACCAGCACCGCCGGCGGCGGGCTCAGGCTGGAGGACGGTCCGTTCCTGGAAATGTGCCGGCAGGCCGCCGACGACTCGAACCACGACTACGTGCTCGTCGTCGAAGAGATCAACCGCGGCAACCCCGCCCAGGTTCTCGGCGAGCTTCTGACCTTGCTCGAGGTCGACAAACGCCATCGGAGCTCCGCCATGCGGCTCGCCTATCCCCGGAGCCCGGACGAGCGCTTCTTCGTCCCGCCCAACCTGCACCTGATCGGCACCATGAACGTCGCCGACCGGTCGCTCGCGATGGTCGACATGGCGCTGCGACGACGGTTCGCTTTCATCGAACTCCGCCCGCGCCTCGGGGCGGACTGGGTCGAGTACGTCAGCCAGCTGGGCTACGAGCCGAAGCTGCTCGAGACGTACGGTCGCCGCGTCGACGAGCTCAACGAGCAGATCAGCGCCGACAGCGCACTCGGCCGTCAGTACTGCGTCGGCCACTCTTACTTCACCCCAGCCGTACGGCTCGAAGCGACAGGGCTGGATACCAAGGCGTGGTGGCAACGAGTCGTCGAGACGGATGTCCGGCTGCTGCTCGAGGAATACTGGTTCGATCGCAGCCACCTTGCGGAAGAAGCCTGCCAGAAGCTCCTCGGCGAGTAACTGTGCAGATTCCGATCCGGAACCTATGGCTGCTGCAGTTCTTCGCCTCGGAGCTGTTCCGCACCAACGGCCACCGAGCTGTCTCCCCGGAAGACGCTCCGGACGACCTGCCCGACCTCGTCGCCCGCATCCTCGCCGACGAGGCGGCGCAGCGCTTGCACCGCGGACTCTCCGTCGGCTTCCGGCCGATCACCCGCAACGAACGCCGGGTCAAGGGACGGATCAACCAGCTCACCACCGAGCGCCACCAGCTGCTCAACCGCGGCCAGGTGAACTGCACCTACGATGAGATCGTCACGGACATCCCTTCGAACCGGCTCGTCCGAGCGGCTCTCGAACGAGCAGCGATCCTGGTCCCGGGAGAACCGCGATATCGCTCGCTCGCACGGCAAATGGAGGCCGGGGGCGTTCGCGGACCATGCCCGCGGCTCGCGGAGGTTCCGCACCTGCGGCAACAGCGGCTTCTTCAGCGGGATCGCACGATGCTCGCCGCAGCCGAACTGCTCCTGACCCTCGCGATCCCGACGACCGAGACGGGCGATCGATACCTGCCGCTGCCAGCGGACGACGACGGCTACCTGCGAACGTTGTTCGAGCACGCCGCCTACGCCATTTACCGACATCGCCTCACCCCGGACGGCTGGAAGGTGAAGCACGGGCCCATACAGCAATGGGACATCTCGCAGCTCTCCGGCGGCATGCGCGCGGTGCTCCCCAGCATGAAGCTCGACATCGTGCTCCAACACCCGAACCCCGATGACAACGGACCGCGCCGGATTGTCATCGACACCAAGTTCACGTCCGTGACGAAGGCAGGCTACTACCGGGAAGCCACGCTCAAGAGCGAATACCTCTACCAGATCTACGCCTATCTGATGTCCCAGGCCGCAGCCGAAGGAGCCTGCCCGTCCGAAGGGCTCATGCTGCACCCGGTAGTCGACGGCCACTTCGATGAGGAAGTCGTCATTCAAGGCCGACGGATCCGATTCGCGACAGTCGACCTCGCTGCGTCGGGGCGGCGCATCGTGGACGAGTTCCTTTTGGCCTTGTAGCCTCGGCCGGCGGAGACGCGACCCGTGCTATAGGTGGCACGGACTCGTACGGACCTCTGATGAGTTCGACTCTCTCGGGTTTCGAAGAACTTTCCAGATTTGACAGCAATGAATGCTCGCATAGGTGGGTGTACTAACCGCTGAGGGGCGCGCTGGGCTGGTATTCGCTCCGCGAAGAAATCAAAATAGCTCGAACGAGAGTATTCTTGATCGGGCGAAATTGACCGTCTCCGCGGCGAACGCGGCTTCGAGTTCCCGAACCTTTTTCCGGGAGCCGAACAACCCGGGCTTGCCCGATGCGGGAGCGGGGTCCGCTTGGGCTGGTGCCCGTGGGGAATTCGGTTGGGCCTCGAGTGTCCACAACTGCCAGAATTTCGGCGGCGCGGGCCAGTCGGCTGGCGGCTGCCAGCCGGGCGGTGGCGTCCAGTCGGCGGGAACGGCCAGCCGGTTCGGTGGCGGATTGAACCTGTACCCCATGCCGCTGCCCTCCGCAGTTCACGATCACGGCAGGAGTCGCGGTTTCGGGAGAGTGTGTTACACGGTAGCGGCCGCCGCCCCCCGATGCGACTTCTCGAGTCGGAGGCGGCGGTTTCGTCGGCGATCGACGCGCACCCGCGCGGACGGCAGTTCCATTATTCAAGCGGTTGTTCGCGGGCCTGTGGTTCCCGGATATACGGCCCCGCGTCAGTCGTGGACGGTGAGGCAGGCTTGGTGATCGACGTCGGTCCAGCCGAGACATAGCTGCAGGTTGTTCGGAAAGTCGTTGTTCATGAGGAAGTGCTGCTTCAATGTGCCCAGTTTGCTGCAGGTGTAGAGTCCCAATCGAAACATCCGGCCGTTGGCGTACAGCACTGGTGCCGCGCAACTGGAGTCCGCCCAAGGCGGAAGGCCCTCGCTCGCATCGAGAGTGTCGACGTGAAGCTTCTCCCCGTGCACGTTCTCGCAGACCGAGCGGAAACCCAACGGCCCCAACCAGCAGCTATCTCCCGAGTACGGCGTGACGCCGCTCTTCGCGAAATTGGGTGTGTGCTGCGCAGCGGCCGGGATGCCCAAGCAACCCTCCCAGTTGTTGCTCGCTGACGAGCCGGGTTGCGACGTGTAGGCGGTCACCACGTTGTCGGTCTCGACGTTGACGATCACGACGGCGTCGATGTTCGGCGACGAAATGGTGTACGAGACGTTGTTCTGCCCGCTGGCAGGGCCTTCGTACTTGGCGTTCCTCAGCACATGTTCGATGCACCGGACTGTCGTCGTGGTGAATGGCGGGCGGCGGTCGTCGATGTGCCGGACACCGAAACCGGCTTGATCACTGACGTCATGGCGGCCACAGCGCAGGTTGACGGTGCGGAAGGTGTCCGTGTTGCGCACCGATGTGACCAAGTAGTCCTCGGCAGTGCCAGGTTTGAAGCAGTCCTGATATCCCTTGATCGGTGCGGCCGCAGTCGCGATGGTGTTCGCTGCGAGCAGCGCCCCTGTCGTGATGATGGCCAGTATTCCGAGGCGTCTGAAAATGTCGGCAAAGCCCGGCGATCTCATGATAGTTCCCGAATCCTTCCTGACAACGTGAACGAAGCATTGCGGTTTCTGCGGGATGTCAGCCGAGCGCGCGGCGGAGTTCGGTGACAGCTGTGTCTGGGAATGGGTGTGGCCAGCCCGGGATGACGCCTCCCGGTTTCATTGCCGAGCTGACGGTCTCGTAGCCGCGCAGGAAGGCGCTGGCGAGTTCGTGGCGCGGCGCGACCTGTCGTAGCAGCACTTCGCCTCGTTCGGGTGTCCAGTCCGGCGCGGTGATCCAGGTGCGGATCGCCACCGCGTGCACCACCAGCGCTAGGTGGTCCGCTACTGGCGAGGCGAAGTCCAGGAAGACTCCGCCTGGTTCATCGCCCCACAGCACGGACTGCAACTCCACCACCGGTCTCGGGCGTGCGAGGTTCGCGACGGCCTGCGCGAGGTCTCCGAAGGCGTCGTTGAGCCCCGTTGCGTGGAAGGTTTGCCGTTGAGGACCGGAGCCCAGCGTCAGCCTGCACCAGGCCGAGCTGAATTCGAACGTGACGTCATCAGTCATGGCGCAATTCTCCCTGACCGGTCGGACACCATTTTTCCGGGCAGGTGTCCGGCTGTTCTCCCGGGCGAATGATCAGATCAACGTCTCGACCCGGGGCGGGCCTAACTGATCTCGCGTCTGCAGGTAGTTCTTGTGATGCCCCTGGCCCATTCCGGCCGCACGGCGGGCAGGCTCAGGAGCGAGCGCAACCGCCGGTGGTCGGCTTCCGGCCGTCCCAAGGGAAACCGATGTCTAGCAAAGTCTTGCTGGTGTGAGCCGCGTGATTCCTGTGCGGACGCGGTGCCGTGCGCACGCGGTGCCGCAAGCGTCGCGGCGGCGAGCACCGTCCGGGTGGCTCTTCGCTGATAATTGTTCTGACCACAGCTGTTCTCCCCGTTGCTCAAGGAACCGAACACATACGAGCAGACGCGAAGCACCGGCTGGCGCTCCGATCCGCACCTCGCAGTGACGCTGACACCGCATATTCGCAGCGGTGCGGCGAATGAATCCCCCTGCATGCAGCTGGTTCTCCCGGTCAAGCTCTGCGATCCTGACATTCCCACAACTGCCAGGATTGACGCAAGAACGGTTGGCGCACGATAGACGAGTGAACGTCGCCGCCGTTCGCTGGCTGTTTCGAATCCCTCCGTCGCGCGCGGAACGGTCAGTCGAAACCGGAAGAGAAACTGCCTGGAGAACCGATTGCGGGGAGTCGTGACGATTTCGCATGTCTCACCCGCGAATATTATTCGCGCTTGTGTCGGCCCGCTAGAATGGATTCGCGGCTGGCGCACGCTTGTTTCCGCGGATCTGCCCGGCGACAGGGCTCTCCCGTCGGAGGCTCGGTCCGGAAGTCGGCGGAGCATGATCTTGATGCCGTTCGGCAAGAGTGGAGTGCTGCGGGGGCGGTCGCTGAGCCACAGTCTGGTGGCGGTGTCGGCGTAGGGCTGACGCGCTCTGACGCGGAGGCAGCGGCCGACGGCTGCGCTGAAGGGGTGCGGACGCCATTTGCTGCCTTTGCCGAGGACGTTGACGACACGACGGGACAGGTCGATGTTGGCGATTTCGGAGAGGCAGACGCCGGTGTCCCAGATCAACTGGATGATGGCTTCGTCGCGGCGGCTGTGGAAGTCGCGGCTTTGGCAGTCCCGGCGCACCTGCTTGATGAATTGCACCGCGATGATGGGTATCGGCTGGTCCGGAATGTGCGGCGGGTTCATGCGGGCCCTCGGGTGGTGCTCGATCTCCTCTTCGGCCAGGAGCCGGTTGAACCGCGCGCTCAAGGCTCGGCAGTTGTTGTTCGCGTTGCCGGGGCTGGTGGCGGCGAGGCGATAGGCGATCCACCGTTTGACGTGGTTTGGTTCGTAGTCTGCCGGTTCGGGCGTAACGGAAGCCAGCCACGCTTCGGGGTCGTCCGGCGGCGCGACGGGGTCGGCGAGACAGTTGTGGAAGAAGCGCACGGTGTTGCAGTAACCGTGGATGGTGCGTGGCTCTTGCTCTCCGCCTCGAGTGACATAGCCCACTCGTCGATCAACGCCTGCCAGGCCGGCGGAGCGGACTTCAGAGCTCGGGTGCGCAGGTGAAAATCCTCAAACAGGAGGGTCACTGAGCGCGGTGCCAGCACCCGCCCCGCGCATGGCGGCACGAAAAAGGGGCTGAACCCGCAGGTCCAGCCCCTCCAAAAGCAGGGTCGGGATGACAGGATTTGAACCTGCGACCCTCCGCTCCCAAAGCGGATGCGCTACCAAGCTGCGCCACATCCCGGCACCCCCGAAGCCTCCGGAAACCCCGGTACCCGGGGGGTGTACGACCCACCCTAGCGGGCACGCTAAGCTGGCTTCGCTCCCGGGTCACCGAGGGCGCTGCGGGTGTAGCTCAATGGTAGAGCCCTAGTCTTCCAAACTAGCTACGCGGGTTCGATTCCCGTCACCCGCTCCAACGGTTCCACATCAGAGGACGAAGACGCCGCATCCGCCTCCAGGCGGGCGGCGATCACGTCCAGCAGCAGGTCAGTGTCCACCGGCTTCGTGATGTAGTCGTCCGCTCCCGAGGCCAGGGTTCGTTCGCGGTCTTCCTCCGTCGCTTTCGCTGTGACGGCGATCACGGGCAGATCTTCGTGGGCCGCTTCGGCTCGGATTGCGGCGATGGTCGCGTTGCCGTCCAGTTCCGGCATCATCACGTCCATCAGCACCAGTGCGGTGTCCTCATGGCGTTCCAGGGCCCGGATTCCGGCCACGCCGGTGTCGGCGTAGATGACTTCCAATCCCGCCTGTTCCAGGACCGCTGCGAGGGCGAAGACGTTGCGCAGGTCGTCGTCGACGATGAGGACCTTTTCGCCGTTGAAGCGCTTCGGGGCGCTGTTCGGCTCTGCCACGGTGATGGTGCTCGGCAGGACCGGCAGCTTGGGGGTGGGGCGCACGGGCGTCGTCGGGGCGATCAGGTTCGCGGCGCCCACCGGCAGGTACAGCGTGAAGGTGCTGCCTCGGCCGGGGACGCTGCTGACGCGCAGTTCGCCGCTCAGCAGTTCCGTGAGCTGCTGGCTGATCGACAGGCCCAGGCCGGTGCCGCCGTATTTGCGGCTGGTCGTTCCATCCGCCTGGCGGAAGGCGTCGAAGATGACTTCCAGCTTCTCCTCGGGAATGCCGATGCCGGTGTCCTCGACGCCGAACGCGATGATCCCGGCCGCCGAGCGCAGGGATTCCTGCTCGACCTCCTCGGGGTCCGCCATCCGGATGTGCAGGCGCACGCCGCCCTCGTCGGTGAACTTCGCGGCGTTCGACAACAGGTTCCGGAGCACCTGCTGGAGGCGGTGTTCGTCGGTGTGCACGCTGCCGGGCACCGGCGGGTCGATCAGGACCGCGAATTCCAGGCCCTTGTCCGCGGTCAGCGGGCGGCACAGCGATTCGACGTAGTTCACCAGCTCCGGCAGCGTCACGTCGGACATCTGCAGGTCCAGCTTTCCGGCCTCGACCTTCGCCAGGTCCAGGATGTCGTTGATCAGCTGCTGCAGATCGCTGCCCGCCGCCCAGATCGTCTTCGCGAACTGGATCTGCTTCTCCGTGAGGTTGCCCTCCGGATTCTCCGACAGCAGTTTCGCCAGGATCAGCGCACTGTTGAGCGGCGTTCGCAGCTCGTGCGACATGTTCGCCATGAACTCGTTCTTGTACTGCGACGCGACCGTCAGCTGCCCGGCCCGCTCCTCGAGTTCTTGGCGGGCCTGTTCGATCTCGATGTTCTTGACCTCGATGTCGCGGTTCTGCTGGGCCAGCAGCGCCGCCTTCTCGGCCAGCTCGGTGTTCGACCGGCGCAGTTCGCCCTGCTGGGCCTGCAGCTGCTCGGACCGTGCGCGCAGTTCCTGGGCCAGCCGCTGCGATTCGGTCAGCAGCGCCTCGGTGCGCGAGTTCGACAGGATCGTGTTCACGTTGACGCCGATCGTGTGCCGCAGCTGCTCCAGCAGATCCAGGTGCACCGCGGAGAACTCGTTGACCGACGCCAGTTCCAGCACGCCGAGCACCTCGCCCTGGAACAGCACCGGCAGCACGATCACGTTCACCGGCGGGGCCGAGCCGAGCCCGGACGACACCAGCGCGTACTCCGGGGGAGCGCCGTTGACCAGTATCGTCCGCCGGTCCACCGCGGCCTGGCCGATCAGCGATTCGCCGAGCCGGAACCGCAGCCCGGTGCGGGCCTGGGCGAGGCCGTAGGCGGCGATGCAGTCGAGCAGCTTGTCCGGGTCGCCCGCGTCCTCGTCGTCGTGCGCGATGAAGAACGCGCCTTGCTGCGCGCTCACCAGCGGGGCCAGCTCGGACAGGATCAGCGTCGCCACCGACGCGAGGTCGCGGTGGCCCTGCATCCGGCCGGACAGCCGCGCCAGGTTCGTCTTCAGCCAGTCCTGTTCGCGGTTCGCGGAGGTGGTCTCCTTGAGGTTCGCGATCATCTGGTTGATGTTGTCCTTGAGGTCTGCCAGCTCGCCGGACGCGTCCACGGTGATGTGCCGGGTCAGATCGCCCGCGGTCACCGCCGTGGCGACCTGGCCGATCGCGCGGACCTGCGTGGTCAGGTTGCCCGCCAGCTGGTTCACGCTCTCGGTCAGCCGCTTCCAGGTGCCGGACACGCCCTCGACCTCGGCCTGGCCGCCCAGCTTGCCCTCGGTGCCGACTTCTCGGGCGACCCGGGTGACCTCCGCGGCGAACGCGGACAGCTGGTCGACCATCGTGTTCATCGTGGTCTTGAGTTCGAGGATTTCGCCGCGGGCGTCGACGTCGATCTTGCGGGAGAGGTCGCCGCGCGCGACCGCCGTCGTGACCTGCGAGATGTTCCGGACCTGGCTGGTCAGGTTGTGCGCCATGAAGTTGACGTTCTCAGTCAGGTCCTTCCAGGTCCCGGCCACGCCGGGCACCCGCGCCTGACCGCCGAGGATGCCTTCCGTACCGACTTCGCGGGCGACACGCGTCACCTCGTCGGCGAACGCGCGCAGCGTCTCGACCATGTCGTTCAGCGTCCCGGCCAGCGCCGCGACCTCGCCCGCCGCGTCGATGGAGATCTTCTTCGACAGGTCGCCGTTCGCCACCGCGCTCGCCATCGTGGCGATGCTCCGCACCTGCACGGTGAGGTTGTCGGCCATGACGTTCACGTTGTCGGTGAGGTCTTTCCAGATCCCCGCGACGCCGGGGACGCGCGCCTGGCCGCCCAGCCGGCCCTCGGTGCCGACCTCGCGGGCGACACGGGTGACCTCGTCCGCGAAGGCGGACAGCTGGTCGACCATCGTGTTCAGGATGTTCTTGAGCTCAAGAATTTCGCCGCGCGCGTCGACGGTGATCTTCTGCGTCAGGTCGCCGCGCGCCACGGCGGAGGTGACCTGGGAAATGTTCCGCACCTGGTCGGTGAGGTTGTTGGCCATGAAGTTGACGTTGTCGGTGAGGTCCTTCCAGGTCCCCGCCACGCCCGGCACGGTCGCCTGACCGCCGAGTTTTCCTTCCGTGCCAACTTCTCGCGACACTCGGGTGACCTCGTCGGCGAAGGACGAGAGCTGGTCGACCATCGTGTTCAGCGTCGTCTTCAGCTCGAGGATTTCGCCGCGCGCGTCGACCGCGATCTTCTTCGTCAGGTCGCCTCGCGCCACCGCCGTCGCGACCTGCGCGATGTTGCGGACCTGCGCGGTGAGGTTGTTGGCCATGAAGTTCACCGAGCCGGTCAGGTCGCGCCAGATGCCGGCGACCCCGGGCACGGTGGCCTGGCCGCCCAGCTGCCCTTCGGTACCCACTTCGCGGGCCACGCGGGTGACCTCGTCGGCGAACGACGAGAGCTGGTCGACCATCGTGTTCATCGTGGTCTTGAGTTCGAGGATCTCGCCGCGCGCGTCCACGGTGATCTTCTGCGTCAGGTCGCCCTTCGCGACCGCGGTGGTCACGTGCGAGATGTTGCGGACCTGGTCGGTCAGGTTGTCGGCCATCTGGTTGACCGAGTCGGTCAGGCCGCGCCAGGTGCCGGCTGCGCCGGGGACCTCCGCCTGACCGCCGAGGCGGCCGTCGCTGCCGACTTCGCGGGCGACTCGGGTGACCTCGTCGGCGAAGGACGAGAGCTGGTCGACCATGGTGTTCAGCGTCGTCTTCAGCTGCAGGATTTCGCCGCGCGCGTCGACGTCGATCTTCTTCGTCAGATCGCCCGCCGCGACCGCCGTGGCGACCTGCGAGATGTTGCGGACCTGGTCGGTCAGGTTGTCCGCCATCAGGTTCACCGAGTCGGTGAGGTCGCGCCAGGTGCCCGCGACGCCCGGCACCCGCGCCTGGCCGCCGAGGCGTCCTTCGGAACCGACCTCTCGCGACACCCGGGTGACCTCATCGGCGAACGACGAGAGCTGGTCGACCATCGTGTTGATGGTGTTCTTCAGCTCGAGGATCTCGCCTCGGGCGTCGACGTTGATCTTCTGCGTCAGGTCGCCGCGGGCCACCGCGGTGGTGACCGAGGCGATGTTCCGGACCTGCTCGGTGAGGTTGTCGGCGAGGAAGTTGACCGAGTCAGTGAGGTCGCGCCAGGTGCCGGCCACGCCGGGGACCTCGGCCTGGCCGCCGAGCCGGCCTTCGCCGGCGATCTCGCGGGACAGCCGGATCACCTCGGCGGCGAACCGCGACAGCTGCGCGTTGAGGCCGTTCACGGTCTTCGCCAGCTCGGCGTACTGCCCGCGCAGCGGACGGCCGTCCAGCTGCAGCGCCATCGGCTGCGACAGATCGCCCTCGGCGACCGCGCCGAGCACCCGGTCCAGCTCCACGACCGGACGGCTGACGTCCTCGATCAGCCCGTTGACCGTGTCGACCGCGGTGGCCCAGCCGCCGGGGCCGATCTCGGTGCGCACGCGCTCGGTGAGCTTGCCTTCCTGCCCCACCTCGTCGCGCACCCGCATGAGTTCCGTCACGAGCCGCTGGTTGCGCTCGGCGATGTCGTTGAACGCCGAAGCCAGCCGGGCGGTGATCCCGTCGCCGTGCGCCACGAACCGCCGCCGGAAGTTGCCGTCCCCGAGGTCGTGGACAGCGCCGAGCAGCCGCTCCAGCGCCGCGACCTCGCTTGCCGGGACGAGTTCCGGTTCCTGGGCCCCGGAGTTCCGGGGGTTCCCGGAAGTCTGGAGGGACTCTGTCATCTTTGCCGACCTTCCCACCACGCGTGTGCCAGCCATGGTCGTTGACCCAGCGTGCCATGGTTCGCCCTACACTTCGACCCAGTCCGCCCGCGCACACTGTGCCAACCTGGAAGGACCAGGACCGTCAGGTCGACCCGGAGGCAGGAGGTTCGTGCATGGTGTCACGGCCCGCTCCGGCGTCGGCCCTGCCACCCGGCGCCGAGCTGCCCGGGCACGCCGGATTCTGGCGCTCGGTGCTCGACGACGTGCGGGAGCCGGTGTTCCTGCAGGATCCCGAAGGCGCGCTGCGCTGGGCGAACGCGGCCGCCGAGCGGCTCGGCCCGGCGGAGCTCGTCAGCGTGACCGAGACCACCGGCAAGGTCGGCCACCGGCCGGCCAAGGTCCGGGTGCTCCCCGGCGGCTGGCGCGCCTGGACCGTGGTCGACGACGGCCGCCGCCGTCCGGAAGAGTTCCTCGCCGAGGCCGGTCCGAAACTGGCGCTCGCGCGCGGACGGCACGGCACGGCCCGGGTGATCGCGGAGCTGGCGGCGTCCGCTTTGGGCGATTGCGCCTTCGTGCTGCTGCCGACGACCCGCGGCCGCTGGGAGTGGTGGAGCTGCACCGAGCACGGCGCGGCTGGCCACGGCCGGATCCGGCGGGTGCCCCCGCAGCTCGCGCCGGTGGTGTCCGACGCGGTCGCCGACGTCGCCCGGCCCGAGATCCGCGCGGTGCCCGCGACCGAGGTCGCGGCGTTGCCCGCGGCGGTCGCCGAGCCGTTCGAAGGCCATCTCGAGGTTTCGGTGGTCTCGTTCGGCTCCGGCATGGCGGGCGCGGTGCTGCTCGGCAGGCGCGGCGAGCCCGCGTTCGGCGTGGCGCAGGGCCAGGCGGTCGAGGCGTTCGCGGACGCGGCAGGCACGGCGCTGGCCAACGCGCAGCGCTATGCCAGCCAGGAGGAAGCCACTCGCGGGCTTGAATCGACGTTGCTGCCGACGCCGCCCGCGCAGGTCGACGGCGCGAATTTCGAGCTGTGGTACGAACCCGCCGGTGGAGTGCTCGGCGTGGGCGGCGATTTCTACGACGTTCTCTCCCGCGACGACGGCAGCGCGTTCGTGGTCGTCGGCGACATCTGCGGCAAGGGAGCCGAGGCGGCCGCGCTGACCGGCCGGGTGCGGCATTCGCTGGCCGCGCTGCACCTCGTCGAACGCGACGGCCGCACGATGCTGCGGCTGCTCAACGAACTCCTGATCTCCGGCGGCAGCAACCGGTTCGCGACGCTCGTGCTCGGTTCGGTCGAGGCCGCGGAATCCGGCCTCGACGTCACGCTCGCCTCCGGCGGCCATCCCGCCCCGCTCGTGCTGCGGCGCGGGGGAGGGGTCGAGGAGATCAGCGTGCCCGGCACCTTGGTCGGCGTGTCGCCGCAGGCCCGCTTCGCGGAGGCGACGACGCACCTGAACGAGGGCGACGTCTGCCTGCTTTACACCGACGGCGTCACCGAAGCCCGCAACCGCACGGAATCCACCGAACTGTTCGGCGACGAACGGCTCTACACGGTGCTGGAGGACTGCGTCGGGCAACCGGCGCGGGAAGTCGTGCGCCGGTTGCGCGAGGCGGTGCGGGAGTGGCTCGGGAATTCCGGCCACGACGACATCGCGGTGCTGGCGATCGAGGCCGCACCGCGCGCGGAGTAAGCCAGAATTTCCTTGCCCGGCAACGGGAAGTTCACTTCCCGGGCTGGACTTCCGGCTCCGGTTCGGCCTTCTCGTCTTTGGCCGGAGCAGTCTCGACGTCGTGTTTCGGCTCGGCGGCGCGAGCGGCTTCCGGGTGCTCGAAGTGTTCTCGGCACTGCCGCCCGAATCGACGCGCGTGCGCGGTCATCGCCTCCACCTCCCCGGTTCGCCACCAGGATCGCGCGCCGGGGACGACTTCGCCACCGAATTGTGCGGCGTCAGCCGACCGGGTGGTGCGTCTGTCTAATGTGGAGTCTTGTCGCTCGGCGGGCCGGTGACCGTGTTCCGGGGCGGTTTCGTCTGTCCTGGCGGGGTTTTCGGCGGGGTCCGGCGCGGCTGGCTCGTCGGGCCGGCCTGGCTTTCCGACGCCGGTGCGGTCTGGGCCGTCGTGCCGGGCGGAACAGTTGTGGTCTGCGCGGGTGTCGCCGCGTTCGTCGAACGGACCGGCGGCGAGGACGACGAATGCCGGGGAGACGAGTCCGGTGAATCGGACGGAGCGGAAGAGGGCGGAGAAACCGGAACCGGGGCCGGTTCGGGGCCGGGCGCGGACCCGGTGCCCGGACGAAGCGGGGTCGCCAGCAGCAGCGTCCCCGCGGCGACCAGCACCACCGGCAGGCCCGCCGCGAGCACCGCGCGCCGCCGCGAGACCCGGTGGCGGCGACAGAAGACCGCCAGTCGCGTCTTGATCGGAAGCCGCAACGTTTCCGTACCGCGCAAGGCACGCGCCACGGCGGTCGCGGAGGGTCTTTCTTCCGGGTCGCGCATGGTCATCGCACGCAGAGTCCGCGCCAGCGGTTCCGGCGTGCCCGGCGGCACTCGCGGCGACCGATGCAGCCGCACCACCGCGGTTTCCGCCGCCGTGCCCGGGTATTCGCGGACACCGGTGAGGCATTCCAGGAGCACGAGCCCCAGTGCGTACACGTCCGAAGCCGGGCCGGGGTGCTCGCCCAGCACCTGCTCCGGCGACAGGTAGGCCGCCGTTCCGACGACCGCGCCGGTGTCGGTCACGCGGGTCGCGTCCACGATGCGCGCGACGCCGAAGTCGGCGATCCGCGGGCCGTCGTCGGACATGAGGATGTTGGCCGGCTTGAGATCCCGGTGGGTCACTTCGTGCGCGTGCACGTGGGCGAGCGCTTCGGCCAGCTGTGCGCCCAGCTCCACGACCTGGTCGGCGGGCAGTGGTCCGGACCGCAGCCATTCGGACAGGTTGGGCCCGTGCACGCAGTCCATGACGAGGTACGCGTGCCCCTCGTCGACCCCGGCGTCGACGAATCCGACCAGCCCCGGGTGCCGCACCGCACGCAACGCCGCGATCTCCTGGTCCCGGCGGTTGCGGCCCAGCTCGACCGCTCCGGCGTGGAACAGCTTCACCGCGACCGCGGCACCGGTTTCGCGGTCTTCCGCCTGGTGGACGCAGGCCGTCGCGCCCTCGCCGATCCGCTCGCCGACCTCGTACCGGCCGTCCAGGACCAGCGGCGCGGGCCCGTATCGGCCCAGCGCGAACCGTCTCGCGGTGGTGGCCGCGTCCGAATCGCCAGCGCCGGTCATTCGCCGATCACCTTTCCCCCGGGTAGCGGGGACAACTTACTCGCCGGACGGCGAGGGCAAAAGCAGTGGCGCGGTTCGGGGGACCCCGCACGGGGGCGTGCCGCCGTCTACGCGCGGCGCGCGATGCCTGCTCCGCCATGCTCCGGACAGCGGATTGACCTCGCGGGCGGTGCGGTCGAGGTTCTGCGGCGACCCTCCTGGAGTTTCGCGGGTACAGTGGCACCTGGGTATTACCGGCGCGCGCAATACTTGCCGAGCAGCGCGTGCTGGTGATGCTGCTGGACAAGCTCATCTCCGGCCGGGCGGGCTTCGCCACCCGCCGCTAACCCTTTCCCCAGGCCAGCGAGTGGACTAGGCTGGCCTGAAAGTAGTACATACTTTGATTACTTCGCGCCGAGGAGGCGACCCATGGCCTACTACCGCAGCGCGGGCAGCATCCCGCCTAAGCGGCACACCCAGCACCGCACGCCCGAAGGCGGGCTCTATTCCGAGGAACTGATGGGCGAGGAGGGCTTCTCGTCGGACTCGTCGCTGCTATACCACCGCGGCATCCCGTCCGCGATCGTCGACGCGACGCCATGGGAACTGCCGGACCAGACGCTCACCGAGAACCGGCCGCTCAAGCCGTTGCACCTCAAGCTGCACACGCTGTTCCCGGGCCAGGAATGGAAGAGCGCGGACGTCGTGAACCACCGCCGGCTCGTGCTCGGCAACGGCGACGTGCGCATCTCCTACGTCGCCGCCGGCGAGGCTTCTCCGTTGTACCGCAACGCGATCGGCGACGAATGCGTTTACGTCGAGTCCGGTGAAGCGGTCGTCGAGACGGTGTTCGGCGCACTGCCCGCCCGCGCTGGCGACTACGTGCTCCTCCCCCGCGCCACCACGCACCGCTGGGTGCCGAAGGGCCCGGAACCGTTGCGCGCCTACGTGATCGAGGCGAACTCGCACATCGCGCCGCCGAAGCGTTACCTGTCGCGCTACGGCCAGTTGCTGGAGCACGCGCCGTACTGCGAGCGCGACCTGCACGGCCCGGCCGAGCCGCTGCTCGTCGAGGGCACCGACGTCGAGGTGCTGGTGAAGCACCGCGGCTCGCGCGGCGTCGTCGGCACGCGCTACGTGTACCCGACGCACCCGTTCGACGTGGTCGGCTGGGACGGCTGTCTCTACCCGTACACGTTCAACATCTCGGACTTCGAGCCCATCACCGGCCGCGTGCACCAGCCGCCGCCCGTGCACCAGGTGTTCGAGGGCAACAACTTCGTCATCTGCAACTTCGTCCCGCGCAAGGTCGATTACCACCCGCTGTCGATCCCGGTGCCCTACTACCACTCCAATGTGGACTCCGACGAGGTGATGTTCTACTGCGGCGGGAACTACGAGGCGCGCAAGGGTTCCGGCATCGGGCAGGGCTCGATCAGCCTGCACCCCGGCGGGCACAGCCACGGCCCGCAGCCGGGCGCGGTGGAACGCTCGATCGGCGCGGAGTTCTTCGACGAACTGGCCGTCATGGTCGACACGTTCCGCCCGCTGGAAATCGGCGAGGGCGGCCACGCGAGCGACGACCCCGGCTACGCCTGGACCTGGGCAGGACGGGGACCGCAGTCGTGACCGACGCACTGACCCGCGGCCTGCTCGACGACGCGGCCGTCTTCCCGCCGGGCCTCGCACCGCTGCCGGACGCCGTCGCCGCGCACGACCGGCACACCGCTTCCGGGTACGCCGCGATGGTCGGCCCGCTGGTGGTCGCCGCGTCCGGTTTGGCGGAGCTGGCCGAAGTCGTCGCAGGCCGCTCGACGACCCTGCCGCTCACCGTGACGCTGCCCGCCGGGCCGGGCGGGATCGCCGACGTGCTCAAGGCCGTCGACGGCTTGCCGGTGTCCGTCGAATCGCTGGAAATCGCGGTGCCGCAAGGAATGAGCGTCGCCGAGTTTCTGTCCGCAGTGGACGGTTGCCCGGTTCCGGTCGCCGTGGAGATCCCGCGCGACGACCGCCGAGTCCCGTTGCTGCAGGCGCTTTCCGGCACCCCGCACAAAGCGAAGTTCCGCACCGGCGGCACCTCGGCCGAGTACTACCCGGACGAGGCCGAGCTGGCCGCCGCGATCCGCGCGACCGCCGAGGCAGGCGTGCCGTTCAAGGCAACCGCGGGGCTGCACCACGCGATCCGCAACACCGATCCGACGACCGGTTTCGAGCAACACGGGTTCCTCAACCTGCTTCTTGCCGCTGAGGCGGTCGACCGGGGCGCCGAGGACGAGGAAGTCGTCGCGCTGCTTGCGGAACGCGACGGTGCTGCGGTCGCCGACCGCATCCGCGCACTGGCCCCGGAACGCCTGGCCGCGGCCCGCACGCAGTTCACCTCGTTCGGCACCTGCAGCATCACCGACCCGCTCACCGAACTGACAGACCTAGGCCTGATCGGAGCCACCGCATGACCGTGCTCGACATCCCCGCCGGCTCCCCTTTCGGCGTCGAAAACCTGCCGTACGGCGTTTTCTCGGCAGGCGACGGCAGTCCCCGAGTGGGCGTGCGCGTGGGCGAGCACGTGCTGGACCTGTCGATCGCCCTTGGCGACGCGGTCTTCGCCGAGCCGACGCTGAACGCCTTCATGGCGCAGGGCTACGACCGCTGGGTCGAGGTCCGTACGCGGCTGCAGACGCTGGTCACCGGCGAGGTGCCCGCCGAAGCCGTGCACGCGATCGGCGACGTCACCCTGCACCTGCCGATCGATGTCGCCGATTACGTGGACTTCTACGCCTCGGAACACCACGCGTCGAACGTCGGCCGCCTGTTCCGTCCGGACGCGGAACCGTTGCTGCCCAACTGGAAACACCTCCCGGTCGGCTACCACGGCCGCTCCGGGACGGTCTACGTGTCCGGCACCGACGTGGTCCGCCCGAGCGGCCAGCGCAAGGGCGAGGACGGTCCGGTCTTCGGCCCGAGCACCCGCCTGGACATCGAGGCGGAACTGGGCTTCATCGTCGGCGCGGGCACCCCCGCCAACACTCCGATCTCGCCCGACGACTTCCCTCGCCACGTCTTCGGCGCGGTCCTGCTGAACGACTGGTCGGCCCGCGACATCCAGGCCTGGGAGTACGTCCCGCTGGGCCCGAACCTGGGCAAGAGCTTCGCCACGTCGATCTCGCCGTGGGTGGTCCCGATCCTGGCGCTGGCCGAGGCCCGGGTCCCACTGCCCGGCCAGACGTCGCCGGAACCCCTGCCCTACCTGCGGGAATCGTCGCCGTGGGGCCTGGACATCACCCTGACGGTGCAATGGAACGGCCAGGAGGTCGCCCGCCCGCCGTACCGCGAGATGTACTGGTCCCCCGCGCAGATGCTGGCGCACCTGACCGTCAACGGCGCCTCCGCCCGCACCGGCGACCTCTACGGTTCGGGCACCATCTCCGGTGCGGAACCGGCCGAACGGGGCTCGTTCCTGGAACTTTCGTGGGGCGGCCGGGACCCGCTGACCGTCAACGGCGAATCCCGCACCTTCCTGCAGGACGGTGACGAGGTCGCCATCACCGGTGCCGCAACCACGAGCAGCGGCGCGACGCTGGGCTTCGGCGAAGTCCGGGGCCGCATCCTCCCCGCCAAGTAACCAAAAGCCGTGAGGGGAACCCTGAGGGAATCAGATTCCCTCAGGGTTCCCCTCAC